>JBBSEO010000021.1:0-16139 GCA_038239645.1 Chthoniobacterales bacterium
ACGAGGCAGGTCAGTCCAACAAGGATCGCGACGGTTTGATTTCGCCACCGCGGCGCAAAGCTCGCGCTGCCGAGAAAGCGCGGCCAATGCAGGTCATCTCCACGCAGGAGTTCACCGAACCACCAAGCCGCCGGACCGAGCGCGGGCATGGCGAAACGCGGAATTGCTTCCGGGATGAGATTGATGGCGACAAACGGAATGAGCGAACCCCAGAGCAAGGCGCGATGCGCTGGCGTCTCATTGGCCGGAGAACGCAGCGGCGCGAGCAAAAGCCACGGCAAGAGATAGGCGAAACTTCGCGGAATGGCGGTGAGCCACGAGGAGAGTTGGAAGTTTTGCCCGGCAACGCGCCCTTGGAACTGACGGCCCCAGACCGCTGCGACGCGGTCGGAATTGGACAACAAAATCGTCGGCAACGCCCACGCGATGAAAATTCCTGCCATGAGCGCGAGCGCAAAAAAATGCGACGGCGTGAAGAGTAATTGCAGGCGCCGATCGCGCCAGAGCAGCGCGATGACCGGTCCGTAAAAGAAAAAAAGGTGCGGCATCGGCCCTTTCGCCAGCGCGCCCAGCCCGAGAAATATCGCCGGGAGAAACCAGAGCCGCATTCCGCCTTTGCCCGCGCGATAAGCGGCGAGCCAGAAAATAAAAGCGAGAGCGGTTAACGAAACGTAGAGAGCTTCGATCTCGATTTGCCGTCCCTTCTCGATATTGCCGGCGAAGGTCAGCCAGACGAGCGCAGCGAAAAGCGAACCCAACTCGCCCAGACTCGCGGCCCCGACGGTGGCAAAAGCGAGCGCGGCCGCCAGAACGCAAAGGGTGGAGGGAAGGCGCGCCGTCCATTCGTTGCGAATGCCGGTGAGCTTGAATGCGCCCGCGACCATCCAGTTGATCAGGGGCGGCTTGCGAAAATAGGGCTCACTCCCGATGCGCGGAATCAGGTAATCGCCGCTCTCGATCATCGTGACCGCGGGCAGGATGCGCCGACCTTCTTCGCCTTTGATTTCGATCGAGCCGAGACCGGGCAAATAAACGAGCGCCCAGACGATAACGACGGCGTGAACGCGTCGATGCTTCCAGAAACGCGCCACGAAAAATCGTCGCCACCCCGGCGCGACGTGCTGTTCGTTCTCGGACATTTGGCGCGATTGTCCCGACCGCGGAAGTGCTTGCAAACCAATTCCCTCGGTCGCGCCTTCCTTGACTCAGGCGACCGGCGAATTACATTGGGCAGGTAGACCGTGTGGCTGGAGGAGTGGGAGTTGGTGTCCCGCTCCTTTTTTGTCTCGCTGTCTAAATTTTTTTTAATGAACGCCGAATTTATCGCCATGCTGGATTATCTCGAGCGCGAGCGCGGGATTAAGCGTGAGATTCTGCTCGAGGCAGTATCGAATGCGCTGCTCTCGGCGTCGAAAAAGAGCGTGAGCGCGTCGCGCGAATTGCGCATCGATATTAATCCGCGCACCGGGGAGATCCGGGCGCTGGCGAATCTGATTGTCGCGGAGAAGGTGTCCAATCCGCAGGACGAGATTGCAGTGAACGCGGCTCGGCGCGTTAAAGCGGACGCCAATCTAGGCGACGTCGTCGAAGTCGAAGTCACGCCGAAAAATTTCGGACGCATCGCCGCGCAAACGGCGAAGCAGGCGATGATGCAGCGCATCCGTCAGGTCGAGAAGGAGATGATCTACGAGGAGTTCAAGGATCGCGCGGGTGAAATCGTGAGCGGCACGGTGCGTCGTTTCGATCGCAGCGACGTCATTCTCGATCTCGGCAAGTTCGAAGCGATCATGCCGCAACGCGAACGCGTCGTGGTGGAGGATTATAATGTTGGCGACCGCCTGCGCGCTTATGTCGTCGCAGTTGATAACGGCGTCCGCGGCCCGGAGATCATTGTCTCGCGCAGCCATCCGAATTTCGTCCGGCGCCTTTTCGAGTTGGAAGTGAGCGAAATCAACGACGGCACGGTCGAGATCCGCGGGATCGCGCGCGAAGCGGGTTACCGGACGAAAATTGCGGTCTGGAGCGCAAACGACAAGGTTGATCCGGTCGGTGCCTGCGTCGGGATGCGCGGTTCGCGGGTGAAAAATATCGTGCGCGAGCTGAACAACGAAAAGGTCGACATCATTCGTTGGAGCTCCGATCCGAAGGAATTTATCCTGGAAGCGCTGAAGCCGGCCAAGGTCAAAAACCTGACCTTCGATACCGAAAAGAAAAGCGTCACCATCGCGGTGGACGAAGATCAATTGTCGCTCGCGATCGGAAAGAAAGGCCAGAATGCCCGTCTCACTTCACGGCTGACGGGCTGGGAGATTAATATTCAGAAGGACACCTCTGCGACGACCGCGGTCGAGCAAAAGGTGGCGCAGGCTGCCCAGACCCTTTCGAGCGCTTTGCCGATTACCGACGAACAAGCGACGACGCTGGTGAAATCCGGATTTACAAATTTGGAAGGATTGCGCGACGCGGATGTGCAAGATTTGGTCGAGATTCTGGGAGTCGATGAAGCAAAGGCCCGCGAGATTCACGAAGCGGTCGCACAACCCGAACCGGCCCCGCAATAAGATGGCTCTCCGCTGAGGTGCTCAGGGCCATGAGCAAGATTTTTGAGGAACAAGATGGCAACGAAAACAACGACGAAAGCGCCAGCCCGCAAAAGCGCGGCTTCGCGCCCGGCGGCGAAATCTGTTCCCGGAAAAGCGGCCGAAATTAAGGCCAAGCACGCCCCGGTCGCGGCGAAACACGCGCCGAAAACGGAAGCGAAGCCCGACCCAGCTCCGACGAAGCCCGCGGCGCCGAAGCAAACGGTTTCCTTGATCGACGAGGTCAAGCCGAAGGCGAAATCCGACGATCGCCCGCGCGTCCGCAAAACTGTCCTCCCGCCAATTTCGAAGTTAAAAGCGAAACCAGAGCCCGCTCTCGCACTGCCGACCGCGGAAGTCCCCGCCCCCGTTGCTCCGCCGATTCCAGAAATGCCGGTGGCAACGACTCCTCCGACCGCGGAAGCGGAAGAGGCTGCCCCAGCCGACGACGAAGAGACGCCCCAAAATGTCATCACGCTCAAGCCGCCGATTATCGTTCGCGATTTGGCCGCCGCGCTGAACCTGAAAAATTTCCAACTGATCAAGGAGCTGATGACGGACTTCAGCGTCTTCGTGAATCAGAACCAGACGGTTGAGCCGGACATCGCGACCAAGATTGCGGAGAAGCACGGCTTCGTTCTGGAGAAAGAGCGGCGCGAGAAAGGCGGCGGCGTCCACAAGGAAGAGAAAGTCGTGGTGGCGCCACCCCCGCCTGAACCAGCGAAAGAGGAAGAGCTTACGACTCGAGCGCCGATCATCACTTTCATGGGTCACGTCGATCACGGCAAAACCTCCCTCATGGATGCAATCCGTAAGACGCGCGTCGCCGCGGGCGAAGCGGGCGGGATCACGCAACACATCGGCGCTTATCGGGTGGAGCACAAAGGCCAGCCGGTGACATTTTTAGATACACCGGGTCACGCCGCCTTTACCGCGATGCGCGCGCGCGGCGCCTCTGTCACGGACATCGTCGTTCTCGTGGTCGCGGCCGACGATGGGCTGATGCCGCAGACGATCGAAGCGATTAACCACGCCAAGGCGGCCGCGCAGGTGAAGATCATGGTTGCGATCAACAAGATCGATCTGCCGGGCGCAAACATCGATCGGGTGAAGAAACAATTACAGGATCGCGAGCTGACGCCGGAAGATTGGGGCGGCGAAACGATTGTCGTCCCCGTTTCCGCGACCAAGGGAACGAACATCGAGCAACTGCTCGAAATGATGTCTTTGCAGGCGGAGGTGATGGAACTGAAATCTTCCTCCAAGGCCGCGGCGCGAGGCACGGTCATCGAAGCGCAAGTCGAAGCCGGACGCGGTCCGACCGCGACGGTGATTGTGCAAACGGGCACGCTCCGCACGGGCGACGCCTTCATTTGCGGCGACTGGAGCGGGAAAGTGAAGTCGCTGATCGACGATCGCGGACAGCCGGTGAAAGAAGCTGGCCCGTCGGTGCCGGTCAAAGTTCTTGGTTTCACCGGACTACCAAATGCGGGCAACGAACTCCTCGTGATGAAATCGGAGCGCGAGGCGAAGAGCTTGAGCGAAGAGCGGCTCGAAGCGAAACGCGAGGGCAAACTGGCCGCGCCGCAACGAGCCACGCTCGAGACTTTACTAGAAGCCGCGGACGGGAAGAAAATTCTACGTATCGTGCTCAAGACCGACGTGCAAGGTTCGCTCGAGGCGCTCACCGGCGCGCTCGGCCAGATCGAGAGCAAGAAGATCGACCTCGAAATCGTGCATGCCGGGGTAGGACCGATTTCCGAGAACGACATTTTGTTAGCCAGCGCCTCGAACGCGGTCGTCGTCGGCTTCAATACCAAGGTCGAAGCCATGGCTGTGCCCGCGGCGAAACGCGAAGGCGTGCAGGTAAAACTTTATTCCATCATCTACGAGTTGATCGATCAAATGAAGGATGCGATGGCCGGGATGCTCGATCCGGAGCATCGCGAATCGGTCATCGGTCACGCGGAAGTGAAGCAGGTCTTCCAATTGAGCCGCGGCATTGTCGCGGGATGTCTCGTCACCGACGGGCGCATTGCTCGCACCGCGCGCGCCCGGGTTCTGCGCCGCCGCCAGCCCGTCTACGATGGCGGATTGGCGACGCTGCGCCGCTTCCAGGACGACGTGAAAGAAGTTCGCTCCGGTCTGGAATGCGGTATTCGCCTCGGCGATTTCACCGAGTACCAGGTCGGCGACATTATCGAGTGCTACGTGCTCGAACAGGTCGCGCAGAAGCTGTAAGGCCGTTTTGCGTTCGCGCGCGAACGCGAGACGCAGAGATTATGAAACATCGATTGTTGCGCGTGAATGAATTGATCAAGCGAGAACTCAGCTCGCTGATTGCGCGCGACATTCCGTTCGCGAAAGGTCTCGTCAGCATCAACCAGGTCGACGTCACGCCGGACCTCAAGCAGGCGCACGTCTTCGTCAGCGTCCTCGGTGCGCCGGGGAAACCGGTGATCGCCAAGCTCGAGCACGAGCGAACGCATTTGCAGGCCGCACTGGCCAGGCACGTCGTGCTGAAATATACGCCTCACTTGGCTTTTCATCTCGACGATTCGATCGAACGCGGCACGCGTGTCATCAAAATTCTGCAGGAAATCCAGCCACCGCCAAAAGGCGAGGACGAATGAACGAACGCGACTCCGCCTTCGCTGCAATCGCGCGTGTTTTTCACGAACATCAGCGCTTTGCCGTGCTCAGCCATGTGCGGCCGGATGGCGACGCACTCGGGAGCACCCTGGCGCTGGCTCTGTCGTTGAAAGCGGCCGGCAAAGATGTGCGCGCGTGGAACGAGGACGGCATGCTGGAGAAATACCGGTTCATGCCCGAGTCCGAATTACTAACCAAGCCGCCGGAAACGCCGGAGGACTTCGACGTCGTCGTCGCGCTCGACACCGCAGTGCAGGATCGGCTCGGGAATACCGCGGCCGCGGTGAAATCGGCAAAATTCTGGGTCAACATCGACCATCACCCGAGCAACCCGCGTTACGGCGATCTCTATTACATCGATCCGCTCGCCCCGGCGACGGGCCAGATACTTTTTGAGCTGATGTGCGCGGCGGAATTGCCGGTGACCAAAGCGATCGTCGAGAATTTGTTCGTCGCGATCTCGACCGACACGGGCTCGTTCCAATATCCCAACACCACCGCGCGCACTTTTGAAATCGCCGCGGAGTTGATCCGGCGCGGGGTCGACGTGGGACGCGTCAGCCAATCGCTTTACGAGAATTATCCGCGCCGACGAATCGAATTATTGCGCGCGCTCTTGGAAACGATGGAATTTCGCTGCGGGAAGAAGCTGGCCTATTTCAGCCTTAGCCAGACGACGGCCAAAAAGTGCGGGGCGCTCCCGGAAGATAACGAAGGTCTGATCGATCATCTCCGCGCCATCGAGGGAGTGATCGTCGCCATTTTCTTCGAGGAACTGGGCGACGGCAAGGTGCGGGTCAGCATGCGATCGAAAGAAAAAGCGGTCGATGTTTGCGCGATTTGCCAGAGCTTCGGTGGAGGCGGGCACACTCTCGCGGCGGGCGCGCGCGTGCGCGGCTCGCTCAAAGAAGTGATCGAACGCGTGGTCAAGGAAGGGTGCGACGCCATTGAACGAAACTCCTGACGGTGTTCTCCTGGTCGACAAGGCCGCCGGAATGACGTCCCATGACGTCGTCGCGCTCGTGCGCCGACGTTTGCAGATTCGCAAGGTCGGACATTGCGGCACGCTCGATCCGCTGGCCACCGGACTGCTGCTGCTCACGCTGGGGCGGGGAACGAAAATTCAGGATCTTCTCATGGCCGAAGATAAAGAGTATCGCGGCACGATGACACTCGGTGTTTCGACCACGACGCAGGATCGCGAAGGCGACGCAATCGAGACACGGCCCGTTCCGGAATTAACGGAGGAACAAGTTCGAGCCGCATTCGAGAAGTTCCGTGGCGATTTCTATCAGTTGCCGCCGATGGTTTCGGCGATCAAACAAGGCGGCGTCCCGCTCTACAAACTGGCGCGAGCCGGAAAAACGGTTGAGCGCGAGCCGCGGCTCGTGCACATCTATCGTTATGCGATCGATCGGATCGCGCTGCCCGACATCGATTTCACCGTGGTCTGCAGCAAGGGATTCTACGTTCGCACTTACGCGCACGATATTGGCGAGGTCCTCGGCTGTGGCGCCCACTTGAGCGCGTTGCGCCGGACGAAATCGGGCCGCTTCGATGTCGCGCAGGCCGTTAGCCTGGAATCGATTCGCGAGAACGAACCGCGCGAGACCATCAAACGCGTGCTTTCGCTCCCGGAAGTTTCGCGGATGCGCGGGGCGTAATCGAACGCGATGGAAATTCTCCGCTCCATCGCCGGCCTGGCGGAATTGGACGGGCCCATTTTCCTCGCCATCGGCGTTTTTGATGGGGTGCATCGCGGCCATCAGGCGGTAATTTCCACTTCAGCGCGCCACGCCCATTCGGCGGACGGCACCCCGGTCGTTCTCACGTTCGATCCGCATCCGATGAAGGTGTTGCGCCCCGAGCGCGCGCCCCACCTCATCACTTCCACTCCGCACAAAATCGCGCTGATTCGTAACCTCGGGGTCGGACATCTCCTCGTCGTGCATTTTGATGAAAACTTCGCGGCCCACACGCCGGGAGAATTCGTGACGCAGCTGGCCGCGAGCGCGAAACCACTGCGCGAGATTTGCGTCGGGCACGAATGGTCGTTCGGAAAAAATCGCGCCGGCAACCTGACGACGTTACGCGAGCTCGGCGAGAAAAATGGCTTTGATGTCGTCGGGGTGCCGGAAGTGAAAGTGGAGGGCACAATCATCAGCAGCACGGCGATTCGCGCGGCGATCGAGTGCGGCGACTTTGCTAACGCGGCCGCGATGCTGGGGCGCGACTACACCATCCTCGGCACAGTGAAGGAAGGTGCGAAACTCGGTCGCGAACTCGGCTTTCCCACGGCGAACCTAGGCGCGCATAGCGAACAATTCCCGCCGAACGGCGTTTACTTCGTCGAGGCGCGTCTGCACGGCGTCCTGCATCACGGCCTGGTGAATATCGGTTTTCGTCCGACGATCGCGTCCGCGAAGCCAGAACGAACGATTGAGGTCTACCTGCTCGATTTCCAGCGTGACATCTATGGGGAAGACCTGGAAATCCGTTTTGTGGAGTTCATGCGGCCTGAACAAAAATTCGAGAGCCTCGAAGCACTCAAACAACAGATCACCGCCGATGTTGCGAAGGCGCGGAAGTGGTGCGCTCACTAAATCTCGTTAGAGCAACGGATCCCGCGTCCGGTCGAGCGCAGCCCAGAGCGCGAACGTCGTCATGACCAGGCCGGTGACGGCCGCGGTCACAATCACCGTCAGCGGCGATAAGGTGCCGGCCCGAAGGAGCGTTTCGCGAACGAAAAATCCTTCGCCGGACGCGAAATAGGCCACGATCACGGAAACAACCGCGGAGAGGAAAATGACGAGCGAGCGATGATTGCGAACGGCGCTCGGACTATCCGGTAATTGCTGCAGGACGCGGTTGGTGAAACCGGCGTCGTCGATGTAGCGCGTTTCCTCGCGGAAACGCGCGTCGAGCAATTCATCGAGCGGATCGTTCATCGCCAGTTTGACCAGGCTGCGAGCATTTTCTTCAATTTTTCCCTTCCGCGCAAGACATTGGTTTTCACCGTCCCGAGAGGAATCTCCAGCACGCGCGATGCCTCGTCGTGCGACAATCCGTTCTGGCAGCAGAGCACCACGGCTGTTCGTTCAGGCAAAGGAAGCTGGGCCAGCGCACTCATGAGATCATGGCGCAGACCGGCGTCCACGGTCTGCGGGTCAGCCTCGCCGGCGAGATGTTCTTCATCGATGCCGACCAGTTCCGTGCGCTTGCGCGCGTTCTCGCGAAAAACATTGTAGGCGATTCGATAAAGCCAGGTCGAAAACTTCGCTTCGCCGCGAAAACTACGGATGTGTTTGTAGGCGCGAATAAACGTTTCCTGCGAGAGATCGTCGGCCAGTTCGACATCGGCGCGCACGAGTTGACGCAGAAGACCTCGGACCGCCGATTGATGCCGGCGCACCAGCTCGCCGAACGCGTGCTGGTCGCCGTCAAGAACAACGCGTGCGAGCAGGTCCGCATCGGTCAACTCCACATCAGACTTTGAAGCGGTTCTCGTGCTTCTGGGCAAGTCTCCACGTGAGAATATAGCCCGTCCCGATGATTGCCGGGATCAGTCCGAAGGCCCAAACGCCAGCATCCCAGCCAGCGACGGCGAGGAAGAAAAACATCACGCCGACACCAACTGCGAGCAGGATAATTCCGCGGCGGAGATCATACCAGGGCCGCAACGGCGCCCCGGCCCGGGAAGCGAGGAGTTCGGGCGGCACCGGCTGCCCTTTCGCCACCATTTCGCGCACGGTGCGATGGAGCGAGCGCGCTTTCGCCCAAGAGAGGATCATGATCACGGCCACGATCGCGACCGGCGTTCCGAAGACGGCGAGCAGAGAGAAGAAAACGATCGGAATGACGTTGTCCGGAATGGCGTCGTTATCCCGATGTTGGGAGACCGTATCGGTATCGTCGTCACCGAAGTCGATATGCACGCCGTGTTTGGACTTTGGATGGGCCTTCCGTTTGATGTCGTCAGCGAACGCGTTCGGCGCGCTAGCGACAGCCGGGGAGGCAACTGGCGTGGGCGCAAGCGTCGACGCCGGCATGATGGCAATCGTCACCGTCGGGGTCGCGGTTGGAGCCGGGGGCGTCGCAGCCAGGGTCGCCGTCGGCGAAGGTTCAGCGGGGGTTTGCGCGACAAGAACGAACGCGCTGGCCAGCGAAATCACGCCGCCGAGGATCAAAGCTTTCATAGTCTTCATTTGCAGGTGAGATGCACGGAAAGGCCAGTCTGGATTCAAAAAAAGAGGATTGGCCCATGGAATCCGCAGTGGCCGCGGCCGGAAGGGAAGTGGAGCGGGTGACGAGACTCGAACTCGCGACGTCCTCCTTGGCAAGGAGGTGCTCTACCACTGAGCTACACCCGCAATGGGAGATGCTGATAATCGCCAGTCCGCTCTTTCGCGCAACTTTTTTCCCGACTCAGCGGGCGCGGGTACCGTTTCGGCCAATAGCGACGACGTGGTGGATCGCTCGCGCTTCCGCCGCGAGTTCTGCGAATTCCTGCAAAGTCAACGCCTGGGCTGCGTCCGAGAGCGCTTCGTGCGGCTGGCAATGCACTTCAATCATGAGTCCGTCCGCGCCCACGGCCACGCCCGCGCGCGCCAAGGGCGTGACCATGTAATTGTGCCCGGTCCCGTGCGAAGCATCGACCACCACCGGCAAATGCGAAATCCGCCGCACTGCCGGGATCGCCGCCAGGTCGAGGGTGTTGCGCGAGTGCTGGGCGAACGTTCTCACCCCGCGCTCGCACAGGACGATCTGCTGATTTCCCTCCGCCATGATGTATTCGGCCGCGTGCAGCCATTCGTCGAGCGTCGCCGCCATTCCGCGCTTGAGCAGCACGGGCAACGCCGAGCGACCCGCACGGCGCAGGAGCGTGAAATTTTGCATGTTGCGCGACCCGATCTGGATCATGTCCGCATATTTTTCCACCAGCGCGACCGATCCTTCATCGATCGCTTCCGTGACAATGCTGAGGCCGAACTCGCGGCGGACGTCAGCCAGAATTTTGAAGGCCGCTTCGCCGAGTCCCGGGAAAGCGTAGGGCGAAGTCCGCGGCTTGAGCGCACCACCGCGGAAAATTTGCGCGCCGGCTGCCTTCACCGCTTTCGCCACGGCGAACGCCTGCTCATGCGATTCAATCGCGCACGGTCCGGCCAGCAGCGCGAGCGATCCGCCGCCAATTTCCGCGTCGCCGATTTTCACCACCGTGCGTTTCGGCCGGCTTTCTTCCTCTTCAGTCGCCAGCTTGAATTTCTTGCTGATCCGGACCGTTTCCGCGACGCCCGGCATGGCCGCGATTTCGCGCAAGCTGCCGTGCCCGTTCAAGCCACTCACTCCCACCACTGTCCGCGTCGCGCCCGGCATTGGGTCCGGCTTGAAACCAAGGCGCTCGATTGCCCGCACAACGGCGACAACCTCTTCCTCACTGGCGCTGGATTTCATGACGACGAGCATGGGTTCCTCTCTTTTGCTACGCCTTCGGCCTCGCTGCAAGCCACTCTCGCGCTGATTGCACATCGCCCGGCGTGAGCTCATGTCCCGCCGCCTGCGGTCTTTCGGTCACCTCGACGTTTCGTTCCAGGAACAACCTCGACAGCCGGTTCACTTCTGCCGGCGTCGCGATCGGATCAAAATTTCCCCCGAGCAAAAGGACACGCGAGTTCTCCAAACTCTCGGCTGGCGGATGAGAGAGCGGAACCATTGGCCGCAAGAGAATTGCCGTCCGGAATTCTCCGGCGCCAAGCAACATCATGGCCGACCCCACATTTGCACCGTTCGAATACCCTGTAAGCACGATCTCGTCGCGCCCGATTCTATATTCGCCCGCGGCCTTGGCAATCCATTCTGCGAGCTCCTTTGCCCGCGCGATCACGTCTTCTTCGTCGAAGACCCCCTCAGCCAGGCGGCGAAAAAATCGATTCGCGCCATTCTCTGAAACCCGCCCGCGCGGGCTGAGTAGCGCCGCTTCCGGATCCAGCGCGCGCCCGAGCGGCAAAAGGTCGTTTTCATCCCCGCCGGTGCCGTGCAGGAGCAGCAGCGTTCGAGCCGAGCCGGCACTGGGAATAAATTGATGAGCAAATTCGGTCACGGGGAAACAAAGGCCGGCATCGTAGCGCAACCGGCTCGAATCGCGATGCAATTTCTCGCCCTCGCGCGTGATCATTTCACCGGCGAAACTGACTGGATGTGGGTTTGGCGAAAACGCGTGCGACCCGAAGAGGCCGAGACTATCGCCAAGTCGGTCGGGCAATTCCCCAGGGCCGCTCCCGTCCTGATCGATGCGCCCGGAAAAGTATTGATCGTGGTGGAGGTCGCATCGTCCCGAAAGTCGGACCTGGAAAAGCTGCGCCGCCATTTCGGCGGACGAATCGCCAGGTTACCGCGAAGCTGGGCCACGCCCGACGCGAAGGTGCGACCCCTGCGCATCGGGCGCAAGCTCGCCATTCTTCGACGCCCTGATGCGGGCGCTGCCGGCTCGCGCAAGACCCTGATTATTCCGGCGGGGGCCGCATTCGGAACGGGCGATCACGCGACAACGGCAATGAGCCTGCGCCTGCTGGCGGAAGTCGCCCCGACGCTTCGGAAAAACTGGAGCCTGCTCGATCTCGGCACCGGCAGCGGAATTTTTGCGCTGGCCGCCAGGCGCCTCGGTGCAGGAACAGTCCGCGCGATCGATTTCGACCCGAGCGCCATTGCCACGGCGCGCGAGAATGCGCGCCGGAATAACATTCCTAGGATCGCTTTCCAAATCGCGGACATTCGCGCCCTAGAATTTCCCTATCGCATCGATCTCGTCACGGCAAACCTGTTCAGCGAATTGCTCCGTAAAATTCTACCGCGACTGCGGGAGGCCCATCGCGTGATTCTCTCGGGAGTGTTGGCAAATCAGGAAGACGATCTGCGTCGCGCACTGCGTTTTCATCGTTTCGAAATCATGGTGCGGCGCCGCCGGGGAAAATGGATTGCGCTCCTCGTTCGTCCGGCAAAATCCGGCAAAAAGCGGGTTGACGGCGGCTAGCCTCGCCCGCACCTTCTCCGCCTCAGGCGACTCCACCTGCATTAAGGGCGGTTTGTAGAGCCGCTCTGTCCAGTTATGGAGGAACTTTCCTACGTCATCGTCACGCCGTATTCGATCCGCAAATCGAGGACTGGCGGCATCATTTCGCGCCTCATTTCGCGCAGCGGGCTCGAGCTCGTGGCCGCGCGGATGTTCTCGCCCAGCGAAGCGTTGGTGCAACGATATGCGGACACGATTGTGACCGCGCCGGATGAGGCTCATCGCGCCACCCAGGAAGTGATCCGCGAATATGTTTCACGAAACTTCACCGGGGCGCGCCAGGGACAGCGGGCTCGCTTGATGTTGCTCGTCTTCCGCGGCGAAGATGCCGTGAATAAAATTCATCGCGTCGTCGGCGAGATCGTGAACGAACGCACCAGCGGCGAAACCATCCGCGATACTTACGGCGATTACATCACAGACGAATCCGGTCAGGTCACTTATTTTGAACCGGCGGTGCTGACCGCGTTCGACCCCAAGCAAGTGGAGCAGGATCTGTGTTTGTGGGCGGAATTTTCCGATCGCGACGGCGGGATTCTTGAAAAAGTGGTTGATTACCCCGCGGGCGCGAACGTCGAGAAAACGCTGGTTCTGATCAAGCCGGATAATTTTCGCTTCCCGAACAGCCGTCCCGGCGGCGTCATCGACGTGTTTTCGCGCACCGGTCTTTCCATTATCGGCTTCAAAGTCCACCGCATGAGCGTGGCGCAGGCGGAAGAATTTTACGGGCCGGTCCTCGAAGCCCTGACTGGAAAACTCGGCCCGGAAAAAGGCCGAAACGCCTGGGAAGACGTGGTCGAATTCATGTCCGGCGGGCGTCCGAGCCAGGCGGAAAAAAAAGAAGAGTCCGGCTCGGAAAAATGCATCGCGATCGTTTATCAGGGGGTCGATGCCGTGCGAAAAATTCGCGAAGTCCTCGGCCCGACGGATCCGAGCAAAGCGCCGCCGGGATCGATCCGGAAAGAATTTGGCCAGTCGATCATGGTCAATGCCGCCCACGCTTCCGATTCCGCCGAAAACGCGGCGCGCGAAATGGAAATCGTGCGCATCCACGAGAACAACTTTAAGCCGCTGATTGAAAATTTTTATGCCCACAAATAGCTTCCCGATCCCGACCCTTAATAACGCCATGGAAATCTCGACCCGCGCTTCGCAACTTACTCCTTCCCTCACTCTCACGATTGACGCCAAGGCCAAGGCGATGAAGGCCGAGGGCATCGACGTCTGCGGTTTTGGCGCCGGCGAACCCGACTTCGACACGCCCGAACACATCAAGCAGGCCGCGATTCAGGCGCTGCAAAGTGGATTTACCAAATACACCCCGAGCTCCGGGATTCCCGAGTTGCGCCAGGCGATTGCCGAGAAGCTCGCGACCGATAATCAGATCGAGTACAAGCCGACGCAGATCGTGGTCAGCAACGGTGCCAAGCACGCCTGCTACAACGCGATTCTCGCTACCTGCCAGCCGGGCGATGAAGTCCTCATTCCCTCTCCCTATTGGGTGAGCTATCCCGATATGGTTCGCCTCGCGGGGGCGGAGCCGGTGATCATTCCTACGACCGAGCGCAACCAGTGGAAAATGAAAGCGGAAGATTTCGAGAACGCGATGACGCCGCGGACGAAAATGTTGATTCTGAACACGCCGAACAATCCGAGCGGTTCGGTTTACACGCGCGAAGAACTCGAAGCAATCGTCCAGATCGCTGCGGGCGAAGACATTTACATTCTCGCCGACGAAATTTACGAGAAGCTCGTTTACGACGGCGTCCAGCACGTCAGCATCGCCTCGCTTTCGAAGGAAGCCTACGACCTCACGCTGACCGTCAACGGTTTCAGTAAATCGTATGCCATGACGGGCTGGCGCATGGGTTACCTCGCCGCGCCGGAAGCGGTCGCGAAAGCGGTCGATTCGATCCAGAGCCACAGCACGGCGAATCCCTGTTCGTTTGCGCAAAAAGGCGCGCTCGCTGCGTTGAAGGGCGATCAGCAGCCGATCGCGGATATGCGCGACGAATTCGATATGCGCCGCAACTACATGTTCGATCGCATTTCGAAAATTTCGAACATCACCGCGGTGAAACCACAGGGTGCATTTTACGTCCTGGTGAATGTCAGCCAGCTCGGATTGACCTCGCAAAATTTCGCCGATCGTCTCCTGAGCAAAGCCAATGTTGCCGTCGTGCCGGGGGCCGCCTTCGGAGACGATCGCACGGTTCGCCTGAGCTACGCCACCAGCATCGATATCATCAAGAAGGGTCTTGATCGGTTTCAGGAATTCTGCCGCACGCTCTAAGCCGCGCGGCCTGATGCGGCGATTTTTCTTTCCGGCGACCGCGAATTCTTCTCCGGTCTAAGGCGTGGGCTCGCTCTCCGTCCTCCTGCACGCGCACCTGCCCTACGTGCGGCACGCCGCGCCGCGCGACGAGGAACGCTGGCTCTTCGAGGCGATCACGGAATGCTACGTCCCGATCTTGCGGGCGCTCGATTCATTGCAGCGCGATGGCCTCGCCGCGCATTTTACGATTTCGATCTCGCCCACTTTGGGCGCGATGCTGACCGACGACCTGTTGTGCGAACGCTATCTAACCTACCTAAAGGAGAGAATCGCGCTCGCTACCTTGATCGCCGGCCATCCGCCGAACGATGCTTCCCGTCAGCTCGCGGAATTCCACCGTGATTTCTTCGCAGCGGTCGCGAAAACGTTCGCCGAAGATTGGCAATGCGATCTTCTCGCGCAGTTTCGCACTTTGCGAAATCGCGGCGCAATCGAACTCGTGGCCACTGCCGCCACGCACGCGTTGCTCGCGCTCGACTCCCGGACCGCGCGAAATCAGATCGAGGCTGGCCTTGAGTTCTTCAGCGAAAACTTCGGCGGCGTTCCCGCCGGATTTTGGCTTCCGGAATGTGCCTATTCGCCCGGGCTGGAGAAGCTGCTCGCGCCACACAACATCCGCTGGTTCGGCGTCGAAGCGCATGCGCTCGAACGTGCGAATCCGCGCGCGCAGCGCGGACCATTCGCTCCCGTATTCACCCCCAGCGGTCCCGCGGCTTTTGCGCGCGAACCGGACGCCAGCCGCCAAATCTGGGACGCGCGCCACGGTTACCCGGGCGATCCGTCCTACCGCGAATTTCACTCGGACATCGGTTTTCAGCGTTCCGACATTCCGTTACATGAACGCGGGAAGTTCACCGGTCTCAAACTTGAGCGCATTACCGGCCGCGATGGGCCGAAGGAGGTTTATCAGCCGCAGATCGCCGCGGAGACCGCCCGCGCGCACGCGGCCCATTTCGTCGATCGACAAATCGCGCAACTAAAGCGGGTCTCGATCTCCGCCAGCGAAAGCATCATTTTCGTTCCATTCGATGCTGAGTTGTTCGGCCATTGGTGGTTCGAGGGACCGATCTTTCTCGAGGCGCTCGTGCGCGAAGCTTCCACCCGCGCGCTCCCGTTGGCGACGCCCACAGAATTTCTCGCGCGAAATCCCACCCAGCAAATTGCCCAGCCGGCCGCGTCGAGCTGGGGCGACGGCGGCTTCCTCGATGTTTGGCTGGATGAAAAGTGCGCGTGGCTCTATCCCCCGCTCCACTCGGCCCAGGAACGAATGACGGAACTGGCCGGGCGCTTCCGCGACGAAGTCTCCGCTCAACAGGAGCAAACCCTGCGGGAAATGGCGCGCGAACTATTGCTCGCCCAGGCGAGCGACTGGCCTTTCCTTATCCGCAATGGGACCGCGAGTGAATACGCCACCACTCGCGTGCGCGAACACCTCCGGCGTTTTCATCAGCTGGCCCGCACGCTCGCTCAAAACGAGACGGGCACGGTCGAGAGCGCGTATCCGAGT
>JBBSEO010000022.1:0-15956 GCA_038239645.1 Chthoniobacterales bacterium
ACCCGCACAAGCGATCGAAACGCCGACCCCTACCCTGACCCCGGTCGTTGTCGCGAAAGGCAAAGCTACGCCGCCGTCGAAAAAATCCGGCAAAGGACAAAAAATTTCACCGAGCCCGACCGCGATCGTGAAGGCATCGCCGCCAAAACCGGCTTCGACCCTGCCGCCAGTCGCGGATGGAGAACTCGCTTCGACCGCAGGCACGGGCGCGACTTGGAAAACTTATGCTCCGGGCAAGATGCCGCTCGGCCGGCTGGTCGATTCGTCGGACCTGACCGCGATTGCTGATCGTGGTCTTGCGGGCGAGCGCGTTTATTTACAGGGGCAGTTCGTCGTTAATTTTTCCGATGCGAACAAGGCGATCATGCGCCCGAAATCGCGGGTGCCGGATTCCGTTGTCCGTCTCGCCGGCGGAAATGCCGCCCGCGTCGTGGTCGAATTTCCCGCCGGCTACAATCCGCCGGCCCCGGGCGCGACGATTTCGCGCGACCCTGCGCGCCCGCTCGAGGTCACGGAAGTGCGGAAGGAAGACGGCCAGATCACCGTCTTCGCCCGCGAGATCATGCAGCCCTGATTTATTGCTGCGGCGCCGGGGCCGCCTGGCGACTCAGGATCAATTTCCCGTCGCGAATCTCGGCCGTGGTCACCCTGTATTGCTTCTCGTAGTCGCCCAGATAATCGCGCAAAGGTCGCTCGCGATACTGCCAGTCGAGCACGGTCGCGGGCAGCGCTTTCCCATTCACCGTCACCGCCTCCAGGTTCGGCGTCTCGAGCGAATGCGGCCCTTTGCTCTCGACCGCGATCTCACCATTCAGGTAATACCCGTTCAACCCCGTGTTACTGAGATAATCGGTTAACGGAATGCTTGTCTTCACCTGCAAACGATTCCCTTCAATCGTCACGAAGGCTTTCCCTCGCGCATGCTTATTCGCCGCGATGAGATTGTTGAGATCATCCGCCGACAACTCCACCTGCGCGGCCTCATCGTGGCGGGACGCCTGGTCGAATGTCTTCCACTTTTCCTTCGAAGCGGCAATGTTCTCCTCGGTCGTATCGAACGCCGGAATCTGCGTCGGCTTGTCCGAAACCAGATGGGTTCGGGCCGCCCATGACGTCGCCTGCAGAAGTTCCGGATGACGTTTCATTCCCCACCAGACGCCGACGGCGCAGGCGATCAGCAAAAACAAAATGAGCAGACAAAGGATCAGGCAGCCTTTGCCAAAACATCCCAGGCCTTCGCGCCGGAGCGGCGGAATCGGTTGCGGTTGGATATACGTGTTCATGATTTTCGAGCTGCGATCATCTTCTTATACAATCCATCCAATCCTTCGGAAAGCACGCGCGGTCCGGCCAGCACCGGCATGAAATTCGTATCGCCGCTCCAGCGCGGGACGATGTGAAAGTGCAAATGATCCAGCACCCCGGCCCCGGCACATTCCCCCAGGTTCAGGCCGATATTAAACCCTTCCGGCCGCATCACTTTCCGCAGAATCTTCTGCGCCTGCGCCAGCAGGGCAAACAAGTCTGACACTTCGTTTTCGCGCAGCTCTGCCAGCTCGCTCACTTTTCGCAGCGGCACCGCCATGAGATGTCCCACCGCATACGGGTAACGATTCATGATCAAAAAGGCCTGCGGCCGCCGCGCCACCACGAAATGTTTGGCGTCGTTTTTCGTCTTCGCTGCTTTGCTCAGAAAATCGCGCGCGCCGTCGTTCCGTTCGAAATATTCCACTCGCCACGGCGCCCAGAGCGCTTCCATCTTCCGCTTCGGAAATTTCACCGCTCAAACTAAAAACTTGTCCGCCGAAGTCGACGGTTATTTCGGCGGCGGCGGCGCGAAGAATCCATAGTGCGCGCGTGGTTCGGTCTTCTTCTCCACCGCCACGCGCAACAGTGGCAGGAGCGTTGGATCGTCGGGATCGAATTTCTGCACCAACGGGATGAGCGGGCCTGCCGGGTCAAAAGACTCCGGGTGTATGAACCTGGGCTTTTGCAGATAAAGCAACAGCCCTTCGTCCTCTGACGGCCGCACCTCGTAATCGAGATGTTCTCGCGCCGCGATCGTTCGCACTTCGCGACCGAAGCGCTCCAGGGCCGCGCGATCTGTCCGGTAACCATCGTAAATCCGAAACGCCGAATATCCCGCCGTAAAAATCGCGGCCACTGCGACCGCCCCGACGAGAATCCTGCGACTCGTTAGCCCCGTCTTCTCGCGCGCGGCGAAAGACGCGAATTGCGCCCCCAGCAATAAACAAAGCGGCGGAATCGCGGGGAAAATTCGGTCGACTCGCTTCGACGGGATGAGCGACATCACCACGATGCCGCCCAGCGCCCAGCCGATCAGCCAGAACATCTGCGGCGACATCGGAGCGTCGGCTCGACGTCGTCGCCAGGCCACGACCCCCAGTCCAATCGCGAGCAAACTCCACGGCGCCCATTTGTGCAGCAGATGTGGCAGGTAAAAAAACAGCGGCTGAGATCGATGCACCCCTTCGTGGAAACGTCCCGCGAATTCCGTCAGGATCACATCCTCGAAAAAGCCGTCGATGTATTTGATCCCCGCAATTACCCAACCCAGAAAAAGTGCGAGCGAACAAACCCAGGGCAGCCAGCCGCTCCACGCCGTCGGCCAGTTTGCGCGACCGCGTCTACGCCATTGATAGAGTGCGAGTGCCGGCAGGACGAACGCGTAGACGATCGGGCCTTTCACAAACAGGCCCGCCGTGAGAAGGGCGAAGAGCCACCATCGATCTGTGTTCGTCCACGGCCGTTCGCCTCGAATCTTTTCGAAGAGCAAAAGTCCGATCGCGAACGCGACCAGCGCCAACGGCATATCCGTCCGCACTATCGTCGCCAGCCGCGGACTGAGCAGGTTCAGACTGAAGGCCGACAAGGAAACGATGCCCGCGGCCAGGCCAAAGGCTCGATTCGCCGCACGAAAAATCAGCCACGCCAGTGCCAGCCCGGCCGCGAACGCCGGCAGCCGCCACGCCACGTCCCACGAACGGGTCACTGCGAAGATCGCCGCGGAAATCCAACCCACCCCGGGTGGCTTCGTGCTGATGTGATGGGACGAGTGCCGTTTCATTCCCGATCCCAGCCCTTCCTGCGGCGTGGTCTGATAAAGCCAGCGTCCCTGCTTGATCATCTGGTCGGAAACGAAGGCCTGTTTCGCCTGGTCGTAATCGTCCAGCGTCCACGGCCAGTTGGTTACGGCAAAGAGAACAATCGTTAGTCCGCTAACAATTAATAGTAAGGAGCGCTGACCCGGGACGGAAAACGTCTTCATCGATCCCCGCGCCACCGCATCTCGTCCCAGATTTTTCTCACGCGTTCAATTCCTGCAGGATGGCCGCGGCGGCGTTTTGCGCTGCTTCGCCTTCGCCCAGTTTTTCCGCGATGCTGGCAAAACTTCGCAACATCTCCGCCCGTCGCGAGGAATCGTTAACCAGACGATTTACTGCGTGCGCGATCGCGCGTGGGTCCGCCCGATGTTGAATAAACTCCGGCACAATTTCGCGCCCGGCGAGCACGTTCGGCATCCCGAGATGTTTCACTTTCACCACCGCCCGGGCGGCGAAATAGGTTAGCCAGCTCACGCGATAAACCAGCACAAAGGGCAGTCGCGCCAGCGCCGCCTCCAGCGTCGCCGTGCCGCTGGCCACCATTCCCGCGGTCGCGCGCCGGAGGAGTTCCCGAGCGCCGCCGACGCGCACGACAATCGGAGTTTCGCCGCCCACCATTCCTTTAGCCAGCTCGGCCAGCTTCTCCGATGCCGCGGCCACCTCGAACCGCAACGTCGGGTCGCGCTGACGCAGAAGGTTCGCCGCTTCGAGCATCACCGGAAAAATCTTGCGCACTTCGCGTTCGCGACTGCCAGGCAGCAGCGCGATCAGGTGTTTCTCCCGCGAACTCTCGTCGCCGTGCAGCTCGCTCGCCATCGGGTGCCCGACAAAAACGGCGCGCAACCCGGACGCCTGATAAAGCTCCGGCTCAAAAGGAAAAATGCAGAGCATCAGATCAAGCGATCGTGCCATTTCCTTGATCCGTCGCCGATTCCACGCCCAGACCTGCGGGCTGATGTAGTAAAGTATTTTGAGGGCGGAAAATTTTCGCCGCAGCGCTTTGGCCAGACGCAGATTGAATCCGGGATAATCGATCAGCACCACCGCGCCGGCTTTCTCGGTTTCGATTTCGTCGATCGTCGCCGCAAATTCTCGCCGAAAATATCCGTAGCGCCGAATCACTTCCCACAGTCCCACGACCGCGGCTTCTTCGATCCAATCACGCATTCCTACGCCCGCGATCGCCCGCATTCCCGGTCCGCCGCGCCCCAAAAATTTCAGCGCCGGCGCGCGTTCCTTTAACGCCGCCAGGAGAGCCGCGCCATGCGCGTCGCCGCTCGCTTCGCCGGCCACGAAATAAACTGGCTCAATCACTCGTCGCGATACGCTGAGTAATTTCGACCGCCAACTCCAGAGCCGCGCCGCCATGCGATCCCGAAACCCGCGGCACCCCGCCCGTCAGCGCACAATCGACGAACGACGCGAGCTGCTGCTGCAACGGTTCCTCTTTCGCAATGGCCACCGTCTCGCGCGTGATCCGTCCGTTGGTCCGTCGATAAATCTCGCCGCTCTGACTTTGGTAATCGAGCGACAGATAGGCATCCTCCTGGAACACGCGAATCTTGCGCATCCGCTCGGGACTGATCCGGCTCGAGGTGATATTCGCCACGCACCCGTTCTCGAAACGCAGCCGCGCATTCGCGATATCTTCGCCGCGACTCAGAACGGCGACGCCGACGGCATCGATGCTCGCCACCGGCGATCGGACCAAATGCAAAATGATCTCCAGGTCGTGAATCATGAGATCGAGCACGACGCCGATATCCGTGCTCCGATTCGGATAGGGCGAAAGACGATGCGCCTCAATGAAGCGCGGCCTGGTCAGATGCTGCTCCAGCGCGCTTAGCACAGGATTGAATCGCTCGACATGTCCGACCTGGAGCACGAGATTTTTTTCGGTTGCCAGTTTTGCCAGCACCCGCGCTTCCTCCGGCTTCTCCGCGATCGGCTTTTCCACCAGCAACGCCTTGCCGCGTTCCAGCAGCGCGCGCGCGATTTCGAAGTGCGCATTCGTCGGCGTCGCCACCGACGCCGCATCCACCATTTCCGAAAATTCCTCCAGCGACTTCGCGACTTTCACCCCGTGGGCTTTGGCCATGGCGCCCGCGTGTTTGGGATCGATATCGAGCACAGCGGTGAATTCCGCCTGCGGCAACTCAGCGTAAATACGGGCATGATTGCTCCCGATGTGGCCGACCCCGACGACGCCGACGCGCAGTTTTTTCATCGGGCCAGCGCCGGCTCCAGCACCACGTTCCGACAAAACCAATCGTAGGTCTGGGCAATTCCGTCTCGCAATTTGATCGCCGGCTTCCAGCCCAGCCCCGTCAATTTCGAAACATCCAGCAGTTTGCGCGGCGTCCCGTCGGGCTTCGTTCGGTCCCATTCCAGTGCGCCCTCGAACCCAACCGCCTGCCCAATCAATTCCGCCAGCTCACGAATCGTTAGATCCTTTCCCGTTCCGACGTTGACGATCTCGGGCGATTGATAGTTTTGCAGCAAAAAGAGGATCGCGCTCGCGAGATCGTCCACGTGCAGGAATTCGCGCCGGGGCTCACCACTTCCCCACACCGTCATCGTTGGGGCGCCGGTCACCCTGGCCTCGTGCGCCTTGCGCAACAACGCCGCCAGGGCGTGCGCGGTCATGAGATCGAAATTGTCGCCGGGCCCGTAAAGATTGGTCGGCATGAGCGAGATAAAATTCGCCCCGTACTCGTGCGCGTAGGCCTGACTGAGCTTGATCCCAGCGATTTTCGCCACCGCGTAGGCCGCGTTCGTCGGCTCAAGGGCACCGGTCAGCAACGCGCTTTCCGGAATCGGTTGGGGCGCAAACTTGGGATAAATGCAGGAGCTGCCGAGGAACGCAAGCTTCTCCACGCCGGCCTCGTGCGCGGCGCTCAAAACGTTGGTCTGGATCTGCAGATTCTCGACCATGAATTCCACCGGCGAATCGTTGTTCGCCTTGATCCCGCCCACTTTCGCCGCCGCCAGCACCACCACGCGCGGCTGTTCGCGCTGGAAGAACTGCCTGACCGCTTTCGTGTCGCGCAAATCGAGTTCGGTCCGCGTCCGCGTGACCATATTGGAAAATCCTCGCGCTTTGAGCAGGCGCACGACCGCGCTCCCCGCCAGGCCGCGATGTCCCGCCACGTAAATCTTGTCGCCTGCTTCCATTCGCCCTAGCATTTTCTTTTTTCCGCCCGCACGCAATCCTGACTTCATGCCTCGCCCCACCGCTCGCGTTCCCGTTCTGAAAACACACAAGCTCTTCCTCGGCGGGAAATTCGTCCGGAGCGAGAGCGGCCGCGTCGCCACCGCCCGCGCCGTCAAAGGGGAAGCGCGGGAAAATTATGCCCTCGCCTCGCGGAAAGATTTCCGCGACGCCGTTGTCGCGGCGCGAAATGCGATTGTTCCCTGGGGCAAAATGAGTCCGTATTTGCGCGGGCAAATCCTGTATCGCGCCGCGGAGATGCTCGAACCGCGTCGCCAGGAATTAGCCCACGCTCTCATCCGCGGCGGCCTCTCCCGCACAAAAGCGGCGCGCGAAGTTAGCGCCACGATCGATTGCCTCGTGTATTACGCCGGCTGGACCGACAAGTTCGCCGCGCTCTTCGGCTCGGTAAATCCCGTCGCCAGCTCGCATTTCAATTTCACCTTTCCCGAACCGATGGGCGTCGTCGCCGTGATCGCCCCCGACGAACCGGCGCTGCTCGGGTTCGTCAGTGCGATCGCTCCCGCCATCGCCTCCGGGAATGCGGTCGTTGCCATCGCCTCCGGCGCGCAGCCGTTGCCGGCGCTGACGCTCGCGGAAATTCTCGCCACCAGCGATTTGCCCGGCGGCGTGGTCAACATTCTCGCCGGCGACCTCAAATCGCTCGCGTCGCACATCGCCACGCACATGGAAGTCGCTGCCATCGTCAACGCCCGTGGCGAACTCGAGGCCGAACTTCAGGCGGGCACGGCCAGCAACGTGAAGCGTTATTTTTCTCGCTCCGGCACGAACGAATTCGAAAGCCCATATTTCATTCTCGACACGGTGGAAATGAAAACCGCCTGGCACCCGATCGGGTTCTAGCGCGTGAGTCGTTAGCTCGTTCACGCGCGTGCATCTGCCGGCTCTCCTCGAGAAAAAACGCGATGGCGGCGAGCTCGCGCAGGAAGAGATCGAGCTCATCATCCGTGAGTTCACCGCCGGCCATCTGCCCGATTACCAAATGAGCGCGCTCGCGATGGCGATCTATTTCCAGGGCATGACTGCGGCTGAAACCTGGCACCTGACCGACGCGATGCGCCGGAGCGGCCGCGTCCTGAGTTATCCCGCTGGATCCCCGCCGAAAGTCGACAAGCATTCCACCGGCGGCGTGGGCGATAAAGTCTCGCTCGTCCTCGCGCCGCTGCTCGCCTGCGATGATCTCTGGCTCCCGATGATTTCCGGCCGCGGGCTCGGCATCACCGGGGGCACGCTGGATAAATTGGAGAGCATCCCCGGCTTCAATGTCCTGCTCGATGAAGAACGCGCCATCCGTCAGCTCGAGAAAATCGGCTTGTTCATGATCGGGCAGACGGACGAACTCTGCCCCGCTGACCGCAAACTCTATGCCTTGCGCGATGTCACCGGCACTGTCCCTTCGCCGCCGCTCATCGTCGCCAGCATCATGAGCAAGAAGCTCGCGGAAAATCTTGATCGCCTCGTCCTCGACGTGAAGTTCGGCGCCGGCGCCTTCATGAAGACTGCGCCTGAAGCGGACAGCCTTGCCCGCGCCATGACCGACGTTGGCGAAGCGATGAACGTTCGCACTTCGTTTCGTCTCACGAGGATGGACGAACCGCTCGGACGAGCGGTCGGCCACGCGCTCGAAATTGCCGAAGCGGTCGACACCCTTCAGGGCCGGGGTCCGGACGACCTCATCGCGCTCACCATCGATCTCGCCGCTGAGGTCGCGAACGTCTCCCGCGCGCGCCTCGAACAATGGCTGCGCGACGGGACCGCCTGGCGCAAATTCGTTGCTTTGGTTGAAGCTCAGGACGGCGATGCTCTCGCGCTCGAAAAAATTCGAGACCTTCAGGCCGCGCCGATCACACATGATTTTCCCGCGTGTTACGCCGGCAAAATTTCAAACATGGATGCCCACCGAATCGGTCGCGCCACCGTCACGCTCGGGGGCGGTCGCCAGAGAAGCGACGATGTCGTCGATAACGCCGTGGGATTTTCCCGGATCAAGAAAGTCGGGGAACATGTTGCGCGGGGCGAGCCTTGCCTCCGGGTCCACGCGCGCGATGCCGATTCGCTCGCTGCCGTCCTTCCCCTGGTCGAACGCGCAATCGAGATCGACGAAGAATGAAACTCCGTCTCGTCTGCATTTTTCTCCTCACCGCTCACGCCGCGCTCGCGCAGACCGCAACCCAGGCCGCTCCCGTCGATTCTCTCATTCCCTGGCTGCTCGAGGAAGACGCCGAGCTTCGGGGCATTCCTTTCAGCGAAGTCATCTTCGATTCCACGGGCAGGAAAGTTCTCGCCTTTAATCCGAAAGACGAAGTCGACGCGCGCGTCGCCCAGGCCATCAGCGCCGCGCTCGATCGCGTCCTCGCGCGGATGAACGCCGCCGACAGCCCGGTCCGCGCCATTCCGCGCATCAACGAAGTCAGCAGTCATTTCGAGGACATGATTCGCGAGACGCTCGGGCAGGCTCCCGGAATTTCCTGCGATCTGCCTCACACCGCCGAGGATCGGATCCAGCGCTCCGGTTATCCGGACCTTCGCTTGGTCGATCAAAAGTCCCAGCGCGTCTTTTATCTCGACCCGAAACTTTACGCGGCCGGCAGCCGCGACAGCTCGTTTCGCACTTTTTATTTCGAACCGCGCAAGAGCACCAACAAAGTCCGCGACGATGCGGTCCATTTTATCATCGGGATCGAGCACGAAAAGCCGGCCGGGGGCGAGCCATGGAAATTTACCCGGTGGGACCTGGTCGATCTCTCGCATTTCCAGGTCAAACTCAAAGCCGAGTTCCAGGGCAGCAACCGCGACATGTATCGGCCCGACGCCGTCGTCGCCACCAGCGCGAAGTAACCCGCCGAACGCGAGTTGCCCCGAACGCCGGCTGACGGCATCGTTACCATCCCATGACGCCAACCGCGGACAACGCCGAGCATTTCGCCTTCGACCAGATCGACGACGTTATCGCGGATATCGCGGCCGGCAAGATCGTCATTGTGACCGACGACGACGACCGGGAGAACGAAGGCGACCTCGTCATGGCGGCCGAAAAAGCCACGCCGGCCACGATCAATTTTATGGCCATGCACGGCCGCGGCCTCATCTGCGCGCCGATCTCGAACGAGCGCGCCGAGCAGCTCGGCCTCAAGCGCATGGTGGTGGAGAACCGCGAAATGTATCGCACCGATTTCACCGTTTCCGTCGATGCCGCCAGCGGCGTCACCACCGGCATCAGCGCGCACGATCGGGCTGCCACCATCCAGATTCTGGCTAACCCGAATGCCGAGCCGCTCGATCTCGTCCAGCCCGGCCACGTCTTCCCCCTGCGCGCCAAGGACGGCGGCGTGCTCCGCCGCGCCGGCCATACTGAGGCCGCGGTCGATCTCGCGACCATGGCCGGATTGCAATCGGCCGGCGTGCTCTGCGAAATTTTACACGATGACGGGAGCATGGCGCGGCTGCCGGAACTGATGGAATTTCGCCGCAAACACCATTTGCGCATTTGCACCATCCAAAGCCTCATCGCGCATCGCCGCGTGCGCGAGAAACTGATCGAGCGCGAACAGATCGTGCAACTCCCGACCGATTACGGCGATTTCGATCTCCATCTTTACCGGTCGAAACTCGACGGCGCGAATCACCTCGCGCTGGTGAAGGGAACGATCTCCGCCGAAAAACCGACGCTCGTTCGGGTGCACAGCGAATGCCTCACCGGCGATGTCTTCGGCTCGCGTCGCTGCGATTGCGGGAACCAATTGCACGCCGCGCTTCGTCAGATTTCCGACGAAGGTTCCGGCGTGCTCGTTTACATGCGCCAGGAAGGCCGCGGCATCGGTCTCGCCGCGAAAATTCACGCTTACAAGTTGCAGGAGGAAGGACTCGACACCGTGGAGGCAAACCAGCGCCTTGGCTTCGCCAGCGACCTGCGCGATTACGGTCTCGGCGCGCAGATTCTCTTCGACCTCGGGGTGCGCAAGTTCCGTTTCCTCACCAACAACCCGAAAAAAGTCATTGGCCTCGAAGGTTACGGCATCCAGATGGTCGAGCAGGTTCCCATTCGCAGCAAAGCGAATCCGCATAACGCCAAATATCTCGAGACCAAAAAGCTCAAGATGGGCCACCTTCTCTGATGCGCCGGTTCGCCTCGCTTCTTCCTTAAATGTCGCACGCTGCTTCCCCGGCCCGCGCCGAAGATTTGCGCGACGGACATTTCGTCATCGTCGCCGCGCAATTTAACGCCGCCTACGTCGATGGACTCGTCGCTCACGCCACGCGCGCTCTGGGCGGCCACGCCCTCGAGACCATCCGCGTTCCCGGCGCCTTTGAGATTCCCGTCGTCGTGAATCAGCTCGCCGTGGGCAAAAATCTCGACGCCATCCTCGCTTTCGCCGTCATCCTCAAAGGCGAGACCGACCATGCCGATCACCTTGCCCGCTCCGTCACTGACGCGCTCCAGCAAATCGCCTTGCAGCATGGCATACCGGTCATCAACGCCGTCCTTAGTCTCGAAGACGAGACGCAGGCCTGCGCCCGTTGTCTCGAGGAGAAAATCAATCGCGGGACGGAAGCCGGCCACGCCGCGCTCGCCATTGCCCACGTCATGCGCGCACTCCGCGTGAAACGTTAGCCATGGGTCGCCGACGTGATGCGCGCCAGGCCGCGCTCCAATACCATTTCTGGCGCGACATGCAGCGCGGCCATGGCCCGGAGCGCATGGAAGATTTCTGGGAGTTCCTTCCCACCAAACAGCGCGTGCGCGAGTTTGCCCAGCCCCTGATCGACGGGATGAACGAACACCTCGACGAAATCGACACTCGCATCCGCCGTTTCGCCGAGAACTACGAGTTCGGCCGCATCGCCGGCGTCGATCGCAATGTCCTCCGCCTCGCCATCTACGAAATGCTTTATCGCGACGACATTCCGCCCGTGGTTTCGATTAACGAGGCAATCGAGCTCGCGAAAAAATTCGGTGGCGCCGAGTCCGGCCGCTTCGTCAACGGCATCCTCGACCGCGTCCGCAAGGAAATCGATCGCCCCGCGCGCACGCCGAAGCCGGTCGAGCCGCCGATCGAAAACTAATCCTCGTTAGCTGGCATGCGCTTCTTCCAGAACATCATCGATCGCTTTGCCGGCAAGCCGGTTGATTGGGACGAGCTGGAGGAATCACTTATTCGTTCTGACATCGGCGTTCCCATGACTCTGCGCATCATCCAGGCGCTCCAGGAGCGCGACGCCGCCAGCCGCATTACCTCCGCCGATATCGCTGAGGTCGCCCGCGAGGAGATCGCCCGCGTCCTTCCGATCAATCCCGCGCCCATTCGCCCCCTCCCCGCACACCCGAAGGTCATTCTCGTCGTCGGCGTTAACGGCACCGGCAAGACGACTTCCACTGCCAAGTTGGCCCACTGGCTCAAGGCCAAACGTCACACTGTCCTTTTGGCCGCCGCCGATACCTTCCGTGCCGCTGCGATTGAACAGCTCGGCATTTGGGCTGAGCGCCTCGGGGTCGAGATGATCAAGGGTCAATATAACGCCGACCCGGCCGCGCTTTGCTACGAGGCCTACCAAGCCGCTGACAGCCGCGACCTCGAGTTCCTTCTTTGCGATACGGCTGGCCGTCTCCACACCAAGATCAATCTCATGGGCGAGCTAACGAAGATTAAACGCAGTCTGGCCAAGCAGGATCCAAAAGCTCCGCACGAAATCCTTCTCGTGGTCGATGCCACCACCGGCAGCAACGCCCTCGCCCAGGCGCGTCAGTTCCACGAAGCGGTCGGACTCACCGGCCTCATTGTTACCAAGATTGATGGCAGCGGCAAAGGCGGCGTGGTCGTCGCCATTCAGGACGAACTGAATCTTCCCACCCGCTTCGTCGGCACCGGCGAACAACTGACTGACTTCGCCGAGTTCAACGGCCGTGATTTCATCGCCCAGATGATCTAGTATCTTCCTTCTAATCTATGAAACCCTTTCTCCGCAAAGTCTGGCAGGAATGGCTCCGTCCGTTCGCCGTGGCCTTCGTCATCATCGCCCCGCTCAAATCCGTCGTCGCCGATTGGAACTGGGTTCCGAGCGGTTCGATGAAGCCGACCATCCTCGAGGGCGAACTCGTCGGCGTGAACAAGCTCGCTTACGACCTGAAAGTTCCTTTCACCACCGCTCACCTCGCCACCTGGTCGAATCCCACCCGCGGCGACATCATCGTCTTCTCTTCTCCCGCCGACGGAATGCGACTCGTTAAGCGCGTGATCGGGCTGCCCGGAGATACGGTCGAGCTGCGCGATGAAAAGGTTTACCTCAATGGCGTGCCGCAAGTGTATGCGCTGGCCGACGCCGCCCCGTTTCGCGGTGAAATCTACGAGGATCCAAATCCTATCATCGCCACCGAACGTCTCGGGCCCAGCGATCACTACATCGCCATTCTTCCGGATCGGCCCGCGCTTCGCACCTACGGTCCCGTCACCGTTCCCCCCGGGCAATACTTCGTCATGGGCGACTCGCGCGACAACAGCCGGGACTCGCGCTTCATCGGCTGCATTCCACGCGAGAAAATTCTCGGCCGCGTCCCGCGCGTCATCCTCTCCTTCGCTCCCTCGCATTACTATCTGCCGCGTCTGCACCGCATTCTCCAGCCCATGTCCTTCCACCGCGCCTAAGCGCTGCTTTTTCAGCCACCGTCCGAAATTGGACGGAGAAAAGAGTTTGCATTAGATAGCAACGCTCCGTGCCCGCGAACAAAAGACTGACCGACCTCGCCGATTTCATCGTCGGCAAGACCTCTTGGATTATCGACCAGTGGTCCCACGCGGTTACCCGCAGTCCGCGCATTCCGTCGGCGGACGACCTCCCTTACGAAGAACTCGTCGATCACCTTCCGTATCTCCTTCTCGACCTCGCCCAGCGGCTTTCCGAAGACTCGTTAATCGAAGTGCCGAAGGAGGCCGCGCACGGGCGCGTCCATGGCCGGCGTCGTTGGGAGCAGGGTTACACTCTCGCCGAAGTAGTGCGGGAATTCGGCATCATCCGCGCGGCGACGACCCGTGCCGTGGAATTGTTTGCCCGGGAAACGCCCGCTTTCGCGGCCGCAGAGCGCGCCGAAGCAGACAAAATCATCAACCAATTCTTTACCAATGCCCTCGCGCATTCCGCGCAGCAATTCGAGACCGAGCAACGCTCGGCCTTCAAGGCCAGCCAGCAGGATCGCCAGGCCATCCTCGATTCCGCCCTCGACTGCATCATCGTCATGGATGAGCCGGGAATCATCCGGGAGTGGAATGCCGCCGCCGCCGCGCTCTTCGGTTATCCACGGGAGGAAGCGGTGGGAACGGAGCTGGCCGAGCTGATCGTGCCGCCGGAACTGCGGGCTCCCCATCGTGCTGGTCTGAACCATTTTCGCAAAACCGGCGAAGGCCCGCTCCTCGGGCGCCGGATCGAGGTCCCCGCGGTGCGCGCCGATGGCACCTCTATCCAGGTCGAACTGGCCATCATGCATCATCGCACCGAGACCGGCGCACTTTTCACCGCCTATCTGCGCGACATCACCGAGCGCGTCCGCAGTGAAAAGCGCCGCGATGCGCAATACGAGATCGCCACCCTGCTCTTCGACGATCAACCGCTTCGGAAAATCGCTCCCGCCATCCTCGAAAAAATCGCCGCCAGCGGCACCTGGATTTTCGCGGCGCTTTGGATGCTGGAGAAGGATGGCTCGCTCCGATCCTGCGCGACTTGGAAGAGTTCGGAACGGCAGGCCGTCTTCGAGGAGAAAACGCGCCATTTCATTATTCCACCGCGCCAGGGTCTGCCCGTCCCGGCGATCGAATCCGGCGATCCCATCTGGTATGCCGATGTTCTGCGCGAAGAAAAATTTCCGCGACACGAGGCCGCGCTCGAGGCGGGAATGCGCGGGGCGCTCTTCTTTCCGCTCGCCGCCCCGGGAGGAATTAAGGGCGTGATCGAGCTCATGAGCGACACGGTTCTGACGCCGGACGCCGATCTCATCCAGCTCGCCGGAACGTTAGGACGGCAGATTGGCCTTTACCTCGAGCGCAAGGAGACCGCGGAAGAATTGCAACGGCAAAAGGAGACCGCCGAAGCCGCGAGCCGCGCGAAAGATCGTTTTCTCGCCGCGCTCAGCCACGAGTTGCGCACACCGCTTACGCCCGTCCTGATGTGGGCCTGCGCCACTTCGGGTGATGAGAATCTGCCGGAAGAGATCAAGGAAGGTCTCGCCATGATCTGCCGCAATATCGAGATGGAAGCGCGCCTGATCGACGACCTGCTCGATCTCACCCGCATCGCCCAGGGCAAACTGCAACTTCACCTTCAGTTCTGCGAAGGCGACAGACTGCTCCAGCATGCGCTCGAGATCGTCCGCAGCCAGTTGTCGGGCAAACGCCTGCGCGTTTCCGTTTCGCTCCAGGCCTCGAACCATTTCATCCAGGTCGATCCCACCCGCATCGAGCAGGTCTTTTGGAATCTGCTGAAGAATGCCCAGAAGTTCACTCCCGAGAACGGACAGATCGCCCTTCGTTCCTACGACGCCGAGCCAGGCATCGTCGCCTTCGAGATCGCCAACGAAGGCAAAGGCATCGACGCCTCCGTCATGCCGAAGCTTTTCACCGCCTTCGAACAGGGCGCGCCCGGAGCGGGCGGCGGCCTTGGCCTCGGCCTCGCCATTTGCAAAGCGATTGTCGAAATGCACGGCGGTACCATCACCGCGACCAATCGCCCTGATGGCGCCGCCTTTACCTTCACGCTCAAGACCGCCCTTCCCGCCGCCGAACAACCACCGACCGACCACCCGGCAGCTCCCGTCGGCAGCCGCAGCCTGCGCATTTTGATCGTGGAAGACGACGAAAGCACCGTCCGCGTCATGCAGCGCTTACTCCAAAACGCGAAACACGAAGTCGTCACCGCCACCACCGTGCGGGACGCGATCGCGCTTATTCAAAAACAGGAGTTCGATCTCGTCGTGAGCGACCTTGGGTTGCCCGATGGCAGCGGCCACGACCTCATGCGCGAAGCTTCCCGGAAAGGTGGCGCGCGCGGTATTGCCGTCAGCGGCTACGGCATGGAAGACGACATCGAGCGCAGCCGCGAAGCCGGTTTCTCCGCCCATCTCACCAAGCCAATCAACGTCCAGGACCTGACCGAAACCATCGCCAAGGTCACACGCATCTAACCGAGCTTTCATTTTCGCATTTTAGTCTTCGCAGCTTTTGTCCTCTAACCTTCCCGGCTTTGGCGAAGCGTTCCGCTTCTGGGTTAAGCTTGGCCTGATCAGCTTTGGCGGCCCTGCTGGTCAGATGGCGATCATGCAGACTGAGCTGGTCGATCGCAGAAAATGGATCAGCCAGGCCCGTTTCCTCCATGCCCTGAACTACTGCATGCTCCTTCCCGGGCCAGAGGCGCAACAGCTCGCCATCTACCTCGGCTGGCTTTTTCACAAAACCCGCGGCGGCATTGTCGCCGGCCCCACCCGCAATCTTTCCCTCAACTCGCGACTAAAGAATATTCGCAATCCCTTACGGACCTCCTTACCATTCGCGTAGTCCAAGAAATCGTGTTTACGAAAAAATTCGTTCGGATATCACCAGCTGGATTCGACCTGGCGA
>JBBSEO010000023.1:0-15899 GCA_038239645.1 Chthoniobacterales bacterium
AGCGCGGCCGTCTCTTTCGCGCGCGAATAACTGAACTGATAACTGTCGCTTTCCGTCGGTTCCTTGGCGCGTTCGGCCTCGGTCTTCACGTAGTAAACGTTGTCGATCTTATCCATGAAGAGCCCCTTGGCCTTCACGATGATCGCGATCGCCTGCAACGCCGTCACGTCCTCGAGCCGCATCGTGACCGTCGATTCCTTCGGCAGCTGATCGCTCACGACCATGTTGACTTTGGCCTGGCGGGCGAGCAAACGCAGCACTTGGCCGACATCGTCGCCCTGAAACTCGCGCACCCCGACTCCCCCGTTCTCGACCGCGTTGTCTCCGGCGGCGGGAAGGTTCGTCGTGGCGCTGATATTGGTGTTCGTCGTCGTCGTGGCGGGAACGGTCACGGCCGTCCCAGCAGGCCGGGGCGTGATGGTGGTCGCCGGGACCGTGGCCGCGGGCAGCGGAGTCGTGGCAGCGTTCGAGGCCTGGGCGACGGTGGTGGTCGACTCGGACGTCGTCGTTGTTGATTCGGAGGTCGTCGGCGTTTGCAGATCGGCGGCGGACTTGGCAGTGCCCGATTTTTCATCGGTCTGGCCGAGAGCGAAAAGCGAGGAGGCGAAGAAGGCTAAGGCCGCTCCCGCCAGTTTGTGAGTGAGTGTTGCCATATCGGTTAAGTGGACAAAACCGTTTCAAAGCAGAATGCAGGCCAGCACCCGCGCGATGTGCCGAACCCCCCGGCCGGCGGCAGATTATCCCGGGGCTATCGAGGGGGCTCTATTACCCGTCCACGCACGCGTTTGATCTGGGTGTGATGAGTCAGGACATGCACCCGGCCGTCCGTTCCACGGAAGAAAGCGCTCAGCAGCCAGCTGATGATGCTGATTAGAAAAGCGCCCCAAAACGCGCTGCCGAAACTATCGACATGAAATCCGCGGATGACGGAGGGCACGATCAAAAGCATCAGCCCATTCACCACCAGAATGAAAAAGCCGAGCGTGAGCAAAATTAGCGGGGCGCTCAAAATGAGCAAAACCGGGCGCAGAAAGGCGTTTAGGATTCCGAGTAGAAAAGCCGCCCCGATGAGGGACGGCAACGTGTCATAGCGAATGCCATGGATGAGCGCAGCAGCAACGAAAACGGCCACGGTCGTGATCAGCCAGCGCACCAGAAAATGTCGCATCCCGGCAGGGTAGCGAAGCGGCCGAACGTTACCAGTAGTTTGCACAAAATCGCTTGCAGGAACCGGGCACCCGGCTAAGCGATAAGAGTTGTGAGTAGAAAAATTAAAAGCGCGGCCAAGACCACGGGCGCGCCCAGCGAGAACCAAAACGGAATGTTAGCAAAGAAGCCGCGCGCGGCGCGTAAAATGCCGGCGGCCCGGAAGACCGGCCTGCGCGTTTCGCGCAAGAAAATGTCTGAGGTCACGGACGACGCGATTCGTCTGCGCGCCTACTTTATTTCGCAGGACCGGCGGCGGCACGGTCTCTCCAGCGACCCGAACTCCGACTGGATCGAGGCGCGACGCCAATTGCTCGCCGAGATCGAAAAACCCTAGGCGGCGAAGGTGCCCGGCGCCGCCGCGGTCACTTTCTCGATCAGGCGGTTCATCGCGAACGGCTTCGGCAGAAAGCCGAAAACGCCGGGCTCGCGCAAGAGTTCCTGCGCACGTTCTTCGTCTCCGCGGCCGGAAATCAAAATCAGCGGCGGAATCTTCATCGGCGGGTTGACGTGATTGTAGACTTTGCCGATGAGCGCAAAGAGCATCGCCCCGTCAATCATCGGCATCGAAAAATCAAAGATCAAAACGCGATAGCGCTTTTTTAGCGCCAGCTCGAAGCCGTATTCCGGATTCGACGTCGAGTCGACTTCGCAGTGCAGTTGCAGTGCCAGCGCTTCGCGCATCAACCGACCAAGCGCAAGATCGTCATCGACGATGAGGATGCGCTTGGTTTCGCGATCGGACACGGGGCACGGTTGCGCTATTCCGCCGGTGGTTTCAAGTAATGCTTCTGATGACAGCCCAAGCGGAACTCATCGCGGCCCTGCGCGAGCGCCTGCAAATTATCGGCGATACCGAGAGCCGAGGCGACCAGGAACGCCATCTGGAGCGTTTGCGCGCGGTGTCAGAGAAGATCGGGCGCCTCGCGGGAGCGCTGCCGTCGCCGGTCCCGCCGCAGCTCGCCCATTTTCTCGAGCGCCGCAGTTACGACAAGGCTCTGGAATTCCTTACCGCGAATACAGCTCAACGATCAACTGCTCGTTGACCATCGGCTGGATTTCATCGCGGGTCGGAACCCGCGCGACGCGACCCTTGACCGCATCGCGATCGACCGTCAGCCAATCCGGCACCGGCGCGATCTGCGTCAGTTCAAGATTGCGCAACGCCAGTTGCCGCGACTTCGGTTTGTCCTTCACCGAAACTTCGTCGCCGGCTTTGACGTTGTAGGAGGAAATATTTACCATCCGGCCGTTGACCAGTACGTGACCGTGCGAGACCAACTGGCGGGCGGCACTGCGACTGTTCGCCAGGCCAAGCCGAAAGACGACGTTGTCGAGCCGCGTTTCCAGGAGCTGGAGGAGCGTTTCGCCCGTGACCCCGCGCTTTCGCAGCGCACTCTGGAAAATCCGGCGGAACTGTTTCTCGAGGAGTCCGTACTGATAACGAAGCTTTTGCTTTTCGCCGAGGGCAATCGCGTAATCGGATTGCTTCCGGCGCGATCCCTTCGGGCCATGCATGCCCGGTGGATAATTTTTGCGCTCCAGCGACTTCGAGGGTCCGAAAAGCGGCACACCATAGCGGCGCGCAACTTTGGTTTTTGGTCCGGTGTATCTGCCCATGATTCGTTAACTGGTAAAAATCAGACTCGGCGTTGTTTCGGCGGCCGGCAGCCGTTATGCGGCACCGGGGTCACGTCGCGAATGACGCTTAATTCCAATCCGATCGCCTGCAATGCGCGCACGGCAGATTCGCGCCCGGCGCCCGGTCCGCGCACCAGAACTTCCACTTCTTTCAGGCCGTGCCCCATGGCCTGGCGCGAGGCATCCTGCGCGACCATCTGGGCCGCGTAAGCGGTGCTCTTGCGCGAGCCCTTGAAGCCGACTTTGCCGGCGCTCGACCATCCGATCACGTTTCCGCTCGCGTCGGTGATGGTGACGATGGTGTTGTTGAATGTCGCGAGGATGTGCGCAATTCCCGTGTAAACGTTCTTGCTCCCCTTGGCCTTAACGATTTTGGGGCGCTCAACGTCATTGGGATCGAGCGAGAGATTTTCTGCGGGAGGGGGAGTTGCGGGCGCTTCTTCCTTTTTCGCTTTCGCTGCCTTCTTCGGCTTCGCCTCCACGGGTTTGGCCTCAGCCTGCGCTTCCGGTGCTTTTGCCTCGGCGGGCTTCGCTTCGGCGACCGCTTCTACCGGTTTGGTTTCCGCGACCTCTGCCTTCGGCGCTTCAGCCTTCGCCTCCGCTGCGGGCTTGGCGGTTTTGGCGGTTTTGGCCGCTTTGGGCTTTTTCTCGGCGCCGTCTGATTTCTTTGCGTCTGCCATGATTAAACCTTACCTGCTTTCGCGTCCTTATTTCGAATGACGCCGACCGTCTTGCGCGGACCTTTACGCGTGCGCGCGTTGGTGCTCGTGCGCTGACCACGCACCGGCAACCCGCGGCGATGACGAATCCCGCGATAGCAATTGATCGCCTGGAGTCGCTTCAAATTTCCCTGCACTTCGCGTCGCAGATCGCCCTCGATCGCAATTTTACCGCTCGTGATCGTCTGGATAATTTCGTTCAACTGCTGCGGGGTCAATTGTTTCGCCCGCATGTTCGGATCGATGTTCGTCTGCTCCAGAATCCGTTTGGCCAGCGTCGGCCCGATTCCGTAAATGTAGGTCAGCGACGCCTCGATGCGTTTCTCCGACGGGATTTCAACTCCAAGTAATCTCGGCATAAGTCTAGCCCTGGCGCTGTTTGTGGCGCGGGTTCTTGCAGATGACGCGCACGACGTTCTTGCGCTTCACAATCTTGCAAGCTTCACAAAGTCTTTTCACTGATGGTCGAACTTTCATATTCTCGAAACGAAAAATCCCGCGGCCGCGGGATCACCGATGGCGGAAAGTGATCCGTCCTTTCGATAAATCGTAGGGCGAAATCTCTAGCATAACTTTGTCCCCTGGCAAGATGCGAATGAAGTGGAGGCGCATTTTTCCGGAGATATGGGCCAAAACCGTGTGCCCATTGGCCAATTCGACCCGGAACATCGTATCAGGGAGCAGCTCGGCGACGGTGCCTTCTACTTCAATTGTGTCTTTCCTCGCCATGTCAAAATTTCCGGCTCCCCCTTTGTAATCAGCACCGTGTGTTCGTAATGCGCTGAAGGCATTCCGTCCGCCGTGCACGCCGTCCAACCGTCATCCAGCAGGCGAACCGCCGCCGTTCCCAGATTGATCATGGGTTCGATCGCCAGGGTCATCCCGGCGCGCAAGCGCGGTCCGCTATCGCGCTGGCCGTAATTCGGCACCTGTGGCTCCTCATGCAGCTTGCGTCCGACCCCGTGGCCGACGAATTCACGGACGACATTGAGCGAATTTCGCCGCGCTTCTTCCTCGATCTCCGCGCCGAGGTCACCCAGGCGATTTCCCTCGTGAGCGACTGCAATCGCTCGCTCCAATGCCCGCTGCGTCGTCCGCAAAAGTCGATCGGTCCGCTCGTCGACCACGCCAACTGGCACTGTGATCGCCGTGTCGCCGACCCAGCCGTCGCGCACCACGCCGACGTCCAGTTTTACGATGTCTCCGTATTGGATCCGGCGCTGGCTCGCGATGCCGTGGATGACTTCGTCGTTGACCGAAATGCAGATATTTCCCGGGTATACACGATGGCCCAGGCGATAACCCAGGAACGCACTTTTCACCCCGGCCGCGCGCATCATTTCCGCCGCGGCCTCATCGACTTCCTTCGTCGTCAAGCCCGGGCGGACGATGTCGACCAAGCGTTCCAGGATTTCGCTCGCGGTCTGACAGGAGAGCCGCATTTTGTCGGCTTCCTTCGCGGACTTAATCGGGATCATGCGCCGATCAACCGGGACAAATCGCCAAACACGGCGTCGCGATCACGGTTCCCATCGATGCGATGGAGAACGCCCGCCTTTTCGTAGAACTCCGCCAGCGGTTCGGTCTTCGCGTGATATTCTTTCAAGCGATTTTGTAACACTTCGAGATCGTCATCGTTGCGCCGCGCCAGCGAGCCTTCACAATACGGGCAAACCGCGCGCTCGGAAAAATTTCCGGCCTCGACGCTGGTCACAAATCCGCAGGAGCGACACTGCAATCGGCCGGAAATTCGCGCTTGCACTGTTTCCTCCGAAACCTCCAGCCACACCGCCAGGTTCAACGGCGTGTGGTGGCTGGCCAGGATGGAATCGAGGCTCTCCGCCTGAGGCTGCGTCCGTGGGAAGCCATCAAAGATAAAACCGTGCGCGCCATGGAGCCGCAGCCAATCCTCGATCAATTTTACAATCGTGGCGTCTGCCACGAGGTCGCCGTGCTGAATGAGGTCCGCGGTTTCCAAGCCCAGCGGCGTGCCGAGATCGCGCTCGCGTCTCAAAATCGCGCCCGGAGACGTCACCGGAATTCCAAACTGCCGCGTCATCATCTCCGCCTGTGTCCCCTTCCCTGACCCTGGGGCGCCGAGCAAAACGAGCCTTCTTTTCACTTAACGGCCGTAGAGGAAAATGGCAGTGCCACCGATGACAATGATGGCAATGGCGACGTAGAGCCACACCAGCGTCCCCTGCCCCGCCGCTTCGCCGCGATTATAGGATGCGCGTGCGTCCGAGCGCCCCCGGATGCGCCCTTTGCGCAAAAAGCCGTCGTAATGGCGCTGGATCAGGTGGGTCTCGATCTGGCGCATGGTGTCGAGAATCACGCCGACGATAATGAGCAGGCTCGTGCCGCCAAAAAATTGCGCGGTGATCTGTGGAACATTCAATCCCTGGCTCAAGAGGCTCGGCAAAATCGCGATCAAAGTCAGGAAAATCGCGCCGGCGAAGGTCAGACGCGTCATGGTGAAATCGAGAAAATCCGCCGTGGGTTTCCCTGGGCGCACCCCCGGAATGTAACCGCCATATTTCTTCAAATCGTCCGCAATTTGCGAGGGCTGAAATTGGGTCGCGACCCAGAAATAGCTGAAGAAGAAAATCATCGCCGCAAGTAAAACGTAATGCGGCCAGCCACTGTTCAGCGCGCTGACGATCTTCCCGGCGGTGGGGCTGTTCTTGCCCACCCAGCCAACAATCGTGGACGGGAAGAGCAACAGCGCCCAGGCAAAAATAATCGGCATCACGCCCGCGTAATTCACCTTCAGCGGCATGTATTGCGTCTGGCCGCCGTACATCTTTCGCCCGACGACGCGCTTGGCGTACTGGACGGTAATCTTGCGCACACCCTGGGTGACAGCGATGACCGCGGCGATAACAAGAAAAAGGAAAGCGACCATCAACACCAGAATGGCGGGATTGACCTGCCCTGCGGTGGTCGCATTCGAGGGCACAAAGGTTTTCCACGCCTGCGCCAGCGCCGCGGGCAGGCGCGCAACGATGCCGACGGTGATAATGAGCGAAATGCCGTTGCCGATCCCCCGCTCGGTAATCTGATCGCCGAGCCACATCAGGAACAAAGTCCCCGCGGTCAGCGATACCACGGTCACGATCTGAAAGACGATTCCCTGATCATCCACCAGCGGAATGCCGAGCTTCCGAATCGTGTCGGTAATACCAGGCAGCATGGTGTGATACGACTCCGGATGCTGGAATGAAATCGCGAGCAGGTAACCTTGGAAAATGCAAAGCGCGACGGTGGCGTAGCGCGTGTATTGCATGATCTTCTGTCGCCCGCCGTCTTCCCGCGCCAGCCGGCCCAACTGCGGAATCACCGCGGTTAGCAGCTGCAGCATGATCGACGCGCTGATGTAGGGCATGATGCCCAAAGAAAAAATCGCGCAATTTTCCAGCGCGCCGCCGCTGAAAAGATTGAAGAGTGCGGCCACGCCGCCGCCGGCGCTCTGGCTCAGCGAAGTCTTGAACCAATCCTGGAGCACCGCCTGATTCACGCCCGGCGTGGTCACGACCGCGCCCAAACGGACGACGACGATGACCGCCAGTGTGAACAAAATCCGGCGCCGCAGCTCCGGAATTTTAACGGTGTTCAGGAACGCAGAGAGCATTGCGCCGACCGACTACTTGCCTGACTTCTTTTTCGCTTTCGCGGCCTTCTTCGCCGGTTTTTTCGCTTTCACTTTGCCGGCTGGCGCTTTCGTCTTCGCCGCTTTGCCAGGCTTCGCTTTTTTCTTTTTCGTCTTCGCGACCGGCTGGTCCGCTTTTTCCTCTGATTCCGCGGGCGCTTCTTCCCCGCGTTTCATTTCCGGCGTGGCGATGGATCCGCCCGCTTTCTCAATCTTCTCGCGCGCTGAGGCGCTGACTTTGTGCACCTCGAACTTCAGGTCGCTTTTCAGTTCGCCGTCGCCGAGAATTTTGATCCCGTAGTAATTGCCGCGAATCAGCTTGGCTTCCTTTAACGATTCTTCGTTTACGGTCGCGCCGCTCTTGAACTCCGCGAGATCGGACAGGTTAACGATCGCGTAGTTCTTATGGAAAGCCGCGTTGTTGAAACCACGCTTCGGCAAACGCCGGATCAGGGGCATCTGCCCACCTTCGAAACCGAGGCGAATGCTTCCACCGGACCGCGCCTTTTGACCCTTGTGGCCTTTGCCGCTGGTTTTGCCGTGGCCGGAGCTTTCGCCAATGCCGAGGCGTTTGACGCGATGCCGCGCACCCGGGCGCGGCCGCAGATTATGAAGCCGAAGCATTCGCACCCTTTCCGTCGCCCGCATTCGCCGTTAGGCGAATGCCGCGCACTTTGAAAATTTCGTCGCGGCGGCGCAGATTGCGCAGCGCTTCCACCGTCGCCTTCACGACGTTGGCGTGATTGCTCGAGCCCAGGGACTTCGCCAGCACATCCCGAATTCCTGCCGCCTCGACCACCGCGCGGACACCGCCACCGGCGATGACGCCAGTTCCAGGAGACGCCGGTCGCAAAAGCACGCGTCCGCCGCCAAATTCACCGATCGTTTCGTGCGGAATCGTATTCTCATGCAATGAAACTTTCTCCATCGCTTTCCGCGCCGCTTCCGACGCTTTCCGAATCGCCTCGGCCACTTCGTTCGCCTTGCCAAAGCCGACACCGACCTTGCCGTCGTGATCGCCGGCCACGATCAGGGCACTGAAAGAAAAGCGGCGTCCGCCTTTCACCACCTTGGCGCAGCGGTTGATGAAGACCACTTTCTCGGTGGTATCGCCGCGCGCCGCAGAAGTGCGGTCGGTGTTGCGTTCGGGTCGTCTGCCTTGATTCGGAGGTGCCATGTTAGAATTTCAATCCGCCTTCGCGCGCCGCATCGGCCAGCGCTTTTACTTTGCCGTGGAAAATGAAACCGCCGCGATCGAAGACGACATGCTCCACTTTTTTCGCGAGCAATCTCTCCGCGATCGCCTTGCCGACTCGCTCGGCGGACGCGCGATTCGCTGCCGCTTTTTTCCCCGCCATGTCTTTCTCGCGGGTGGAAACCGCAGCCAGAGTCCTGCCCTCGCCGTCGTCAATCACCTGTGCGTAAACATGCTTGCCGGAAAAATGAACGGTGAGGCGCGGACGTTCCGCCGTGCCACCCACTTTCTTCCGAATACGGGAATGAATGCGTCGCCGCGTCGCTTTTCGATTGATCGTCGCCATGATTACTGGACCGTTTTGCCTTCCTTGCGGCGAATTTGTTCGCCGGCGTAGCGTACACCCTTGCCTTTGTAGGGCTCAGGCGGGTAGTAACCGCGAATGTCCGCCGCGACCTGGCCGACCAATTTCTTGTCGATGCCGCTGATCGCGATCTTCGTGTTTTCCGTCACCGCGATTTTAATCTCTTTGGGAATCGGGAACAAGACCGGGTGCGAAAATCCGAGCGACAGATTCAGATTCTGTCCCTGCACCGCGGCCTTAAAGCCGACGCCTTCGATTTCCAGATTCTTGGTAAAACCTTCGCTCACCCCGCGCACCATGTTGTTCACGAGTGCGCGCGAAAGTCCGTGCAACGCTTTCACGCTCCGCGTCTCCGCCCCACGCGCCAAAGTCAGGTGATTGTTCTCGACCTTGCCCGAAATCTCGCGCGGCAACTGCCAGTTGAGCTTTCCTTTTGGGCCTTCCACCGCCACAGCGCCATCGTTGCCGATGTTCACCTTCACTTTGTCCGGCAGTTCGATGACTTTATTTCCGATCCGCGACATAACAATTCCTTACCAAACGTAAGCGAGTAATTCGCCGCCGACGTTTTGCTTCTTCGCTTCGCGCCCCGAGAGGACGCCACGCGACGTCGAGAGAATCGCAATCCCCATGCCGCCGAGCACGCGCGGAACTTCGCCCGCACCGACATAACGACGCAGCCCGGGGCGGCTCACTCGCTTCAAGCCCGTGATCGCACTCGAGCGGTTCGCCAGCTTGTTCGTGATCTTGATCCGCGGATGCGCTTCCGTGCGGTCCAATTCAAAATCGGTGATGTAGCCTTCGTCCTTCAGGATGCGCACGACCTCGGCTTTGATTTTGGAATAAGGCACAAACATCTCGGCTTTCTGCGCCCGCGCGCCATTGCGGACGCGGGTCAATAAATCTGCAATAGGATCGGTAACAGTGCTCATGTGCTAAGCGGCCGCCGAAGCAGCCGCGGGTTTTTTCGCGCGATCGCTGAACGGCATTCCCATTTCGCTGAGGAGCGATTTGGCCTCTTCGTTCGTGCGCGCGGTGGTGACAATGGTAACATCAAAACCGATGTTGCGCTTGATTTTATCGAGCTCGACTTCGGGGAAAATCGACTGGTCGGAAACGCCCAGGGTATAGTTGCCGTTGCCGTCGAAACCACGGGGCGAAACGCCGCGAAAGTCACGAATGCGCGGCAAACCCGCCTTGATCAGGCGCTCCAGAAATTCATACATGTGCTCCCCGCGCAACGTCACTTTCGCGCCGATGGCCTGGTCTTTGCGCAGCTTGAAATTCGAAATGCTCTTTTTTGCGCGAGTTTCCGACGGCTTCTGCCCGGTGATCAACGCCAGTTCCGCTTTCGCGTCGTCCAACGCCTGCTTCACGTCCGATTGCGAGCCGATCGAGGTATTCACCACGACCTTCTCAATCTTCGGCACCTGGTGCACGTTCTTGTAGCCGTGCGTTTCCGTCAACGCCGGCATCACGCGCTCTTTGTAATGCTGGTAAAATTCGTTGTCCATTTTCGCTCGTTAGCTCTTCGCCTTTTCCTTTTTCGCTTTCGCTTCCTTCTTCGGCGCTTTCGCTTTCTTCTCTTTTTTCTCCTCGAGCAATTTCACATTGGAGATATGAATCGGCCCCTCACGCTCCGCGATTTTCCCCTGTGGATTATCCTGCGATTTACGCAGATGCCGCTTGATCATGCGCACGCCTTCGATCACGACGCGTTGCTTCTTCGGCAGGACCTGGAGCACCTTGCCGCTCGAGCCGCGGAAGTTCCCCGAAATCACTTCGACGTTGTCGCCCTTCTTCACGTGAAAACGCGCACGCATTACAGCACCTCCGGAGCGAGGGAAACGATCTTCATGAAATTTTTCTCGCGCAGTTCGCGGGCAACCGGCCCGAAAATGCGCGTCCCGCGCGGATTCAAATCTTTGTCGATGATCACGATGGCATTGTTGTCGAAACGGAGGACCGAACCGTCGTCGCGCTTCACCGGCTGCCTCGTTCGCACCAGCACCGCCCGCACGACTTCGCCCTTTTTCACCGTCCCGGTCGCGCTCGCTTCCTTCACGTTCGCGGTGATGACATCGCCAACCCGCGCGTAAAGGGTCGATTTGCCGATGACGCCGATCATCGTCGCCATGCGCGCGCCGGTGTTATCGGCCACATCGAGTCTGGATCGAATCTGCACCATAAAATCCTGCCGCGATTATTTCGCGAACACCTCCACCAGTCGCCAGCGCTTTAACTTGCTCAGCGGACGCGTCTCCATGATTCGCACCGTATCGCCGGCCTTGGCTTTGTTCTCTTCGTCGTGCGCGTAAAATTTCTTTTGTTGCTTGATGATTTTGCCAAACTTGGCGTGCGGCACTCGCGTCACCGTGCGCACCACGATGGTTTTGTTCATCCCGCCGGAAATCACTTCGCCTACGCGCGTCTTCCGCGCCGCGCGTTTTGCAGTGGTGTTCGCTTCGTCCGCCATAAATTACTTCTTTCCGCTCTTCTCGTTCTCGCGCCGCGCGAGAATGGTTTCGACCCGCGCCACGTCGCGGCGAAGCAGCCGGAGACGGCTGGGCTGCTCCAGCTGGCCGCTCTGCTGCTGCAAGCGCAGGTGCAGGCTCTCCTGGCGCAGATCGCGCTTCTTCGTCCGAAGCTCGTCCGTGCTCATTTCCGCAATGTCCTTGATCTTCATCTCGTTAGGCGGCGACGTGGTGTCGCGTTAAAAATTTCGTTCGCACCGGCAATTTGTCTGCCGCCAGCCGCAGCGATTCCCGCGCGACCGATTCCGGAATGCCGTCGAGCTCGAACAAAATGTTGCCGGGCTTCACCGTCGCCACCCAATATTCCGGTTGGCCTTTGCCCTTGCCCATGCGCGTTTCGGGCGGGCGCGACGTGACCGATTTGTCTGGGAAGATTCGAATCCAGAGCTTGCCTTTGCGTTTCATGCTGCGCGTCAGCGCGACGCGCGCAGCTTCGATCTGCGTATTCGTGATCCAGGCGCGTTCCAGCGTCTGCAATCCGAATTCGCCGAAATCGATCCGCAGATTACGCGACGCCGTTCCCTTGCGGCTGCCCCGCTGGGTCTTGCGATACTTCACTCTTTTCGGCATCAACGGCATAACGACTTCTCCTTAAAAAATTCCTAGGCTTGCGCCGGGGCTGGCTGCGGTTCCGGCGCGTGGTGTTGCGCCGGCGGTGCTTCTTCCTTCTTACAAATCCAGCATTTCACCCCGATTTTTCCGTAAACGGTGTTGGCTTCCGCAAACCCGTAATCGATCGGCGTGCGCAGCGTATGCAGCGGCACTTTCCCTTCGCGATACCATTCCGAGCGCGAAATTTCCGCGCCGTTCAACCGGCCCGAACTGCGCAAACGAATCCCGAGCGCGCCGAAATCCATCGCGATCTGCACCGCTTTTTTCATCGCGCGGCGATAAGCAATGCGCCGCTCGATCTGCAACGCGACATTTTCCGCGACCAACTGGGCGTCGAGTTCCGGCGTCTTGATCTCCTGGATGTCGATCTTGATCTGCTTGCCCTGCGCCATCTTCGAAATCTCCTCCGTCATCTTCTCGATCTCGGCGCCCTTGCGTCCGATGACGATGCCGGGACGCGCGGTGAAAATGGTGACGCGGATTGAATTCCAGGCGCGCTCGATCACGATCTTCGAAACCGCGGCGAACTGCAGTTTCTTCTTCACGTAATTGCGAATCTCGATGTCGCTGTGCAAAAAGCTGGGCAGCTCCTGCGGCGAGGCATACCAGCGCGAACGCCAGTCGCGATTCACGGCCAGACGAAATCCAATCGGGTTAACTTTCTGTCCCATGTTATTTCTTTTCTTTCTTCGGCGCGGACTTCGCCGGCTTTTGAGCCCCTTCGCCGGCCTCCGCTATGGCGGCCTTCTTTAGCAAAGCCTTCTTCGCCGCCTGGCGCGATTCGCGCGTTTCGACCTTCACCTCGTCGGTCAGGACAATACGAATATGTGCTGTCCGCTTCAAAATCCGGCTGCCGCTTCCGCGGGCGCGCGCCATCATCCGCTTCATCGTCGGGCCTTCACCCACGACCGCCTCCTTTACCACCAAGGTGTCGACTTTCAGGTTGGCGTTGTTCTCCGCATTCGCAACCGCGCTCTTCAACGTCTTGTTGACCATCGCCGCTGCCTTCTTCGGGCTGTAGGCAACGATGTCGAGCGCAGCCGCCACCGGCAGGCCCTGAATGGCGCGAGTGACTTCACGCGCTTTGAACGCGGAAATCTTCGCATACCGATATGTCGATCGAACTTCCATGTTTATTTCAAACTCACTTCCCGCCGGGCATCGACTTCGAGCCGATCCCCGACTTTGATTTTTTCTTTTCCAGATTCTAAAACTGCGCCGCAAATCCGTTGCCGGACATCGATCACCCGCATCGTCGCGACGATCTCGCCACCGCGTTTTACCCGAAGCGGCATGCCAATTTTCACTCCCTGTTGCGCGCCAATATTTCCGACCACGAACGACCACTCCTCCTTCACGCCGATCACACTGCCATCGAGCAGTGAAACCTGCGCCGGTTTCGCCTTCGCCCCTTTTTCCACCAGCGCGTTGGTCCCGCGCAGCTGCGCTTCAACTTCACCGCGCGCCTGCGCGTCGCCGCCTTCCGTCGTCTTCAAGTAATGCAGCACCGTTTCCGACAGCCGCAGCATCTGGTCGCGAAACTGATCGCGATCCTTCTGCGCTAACTGTAGATCGCTCACTGCAGTCAAAAGACGTTGTTCCAGTTTCGCGCGGTCCTTGTTCGCCGACGCCAGTCCCAGCGCTTCCATCCGCAGCTGCAAATCCGAAAACTTGCGGCGGAAAACTTCCGCCTCCGCATTCGATTCCGCCAGACTGGTGGTGAGAGTCTGCACTGTTTCCTGACTCAGCGACAACTGCCGCCGCAACTCCTCGCTTTGCGCGAGGAGCGCCGCCGCCGTCACCGGAGCGTTTTCAATTTTAGAATCTGACAAAGAACTATCTCCCTCTGCCGCCAGCCCTCGAGCCAGCGTTCCGCAGCCCACTAACACGATGACCGCTTGCCGAACTGCGGCCGCCATTCCTGGCCGCCGCAAATCGAAAACCGGAAATCGAAAATTCACATCATTTCGTCACTTTTGCGGTATGCGATCCGTGCTTCTTGAACACCCGCGTCGGCGAAAATTCGCCCAACTTGTGACCGACCATGTTTTCCGTCACGAAGACGGAATTAAACGTCTTCCCGTTATGAACCAAAAAGGTGTGACCGACGAAATCAGGCGTCACCATCGAGCGGCGCGACCAGGTCTTGATCGCCTTCTTCGAGTTCGTGCTGTTCATCTTGTCGATCTTCTCGAGCAGATAATTTTCGACAAACGGTCCTTTTTTCAGTGATCTCGCCATACCTAAAAGTCGTTAATTCTTCTTCTTCGCGCGCCGGCGCTCCAGGATAAAGCGGTCGCTCGGCTTGTGTTTCGTGCGCGTTTTGAAGCCTTTGGCCAGTTGCCCCCAGGGACTGACCGGATGATGCCGTCCGCCGCCGCCTTTGGATTTACCCTGGCCCCCACCCATCGGGTGATCGATCGGGTTCATCGCCATCCCCCGAACGTGCGGGCGCCGGCCCTGCCAGCGTGTCCGCCCGGCTTTGCCACTGGCCACGTTCATGTGGTCGACGTTTCCAACCTGGCCGATGGTAGCGAAACAGTTCTCGTGAATTCGGCGAATTTCGCCCGAGGGCATTTTCACCAGAGCGTAACCGGCTTCGCGGTTGCTTAACGTCGCCTGTTGGCCGGCACTGCGCGCGACCTGGCCGCCGCGACCGGGAGCGAGTTCGATATTGTGAATGTTCGCACCGAGCGGGATTGCGCTTAGCGGGAGCGAATTGCCAACTTCAGGCGCCGCTTCCGGCCCTGACATCACACTCGCGCCCACCTGCAAACCAGCGGGCGCAATGATGTAGCTCTGTTCGCCGTCCGAGTACTTGATCAAGGCGATGCGCGCCGAACGATTGGGATCGTATTCGATCGATTTCACTTCTGCGGCGACGCCGTGCTTCCGGCGTTTGAAATCCACCTTGCGATAATGATGCTTGTGACCGCCACCGATGTGACGCGAGGTCAAACGACCGCGATTATTGCGACCGCCCGATCTCTTCTTCGGCTCGAGCAAACTCTTGGCCGGCTTCGAAGTCGTGATCTCGTCGAACTTCGGCAGTTTTTTGAACCGAAGGGCCGGCGTTAAAGGACGAAAATTACGAAGCGCCATGACTCGTTAGACCAGTTCGATCTTGTCGCCCTCTTTCAGGGTCACGATCGCCTTCTTCCAGTGGTTCTTGCGGCCAAAATCGGCGCGGCGTTCGCGCTTCTTTTTTCCAGCGTAGTTACAGGTGTTCACGTCGATCACCGTCTTCTTGAAAAGCTGTTCGACCGCGTGCCGGATCTGAATTTTGTTCGCGCGCGGACTAACCCGGAAAACGTATTTGTTATGTTTCTCGCCCAGGAGAGACGACTTCTCTGTCAGCGACGCCGTCTGAATGATGTCGAAAGGTTCGTTCATTTCGCGTTCGTCCTTTCCGCCAGCTTGGCCAGCGCGCCGTCCGTTACTAAAATCTTCTCAAACGCGAGCAACTGCTCCGTGTTCACTTCGCTCGCGGTCGCGAGCTGCACCGGCCTTACGTTGCGGCCGGAGCGATAAGTATTTTCGTCAAACGCCTCGGAGACGATCAGCACCCGGCGCGCGTCGGTATTTTTCTTCACCAGCGCGACAAACGATTTCGTCTTCACTTCCTTCAGCGCAAATTCAGCGATCGTCAGGACGTCACCGGCGTTGATCCGTTCGCTCAATGCCTTCTGAAACGCGAGGCGCTTCACCGATTTCGAAACCTTCTTGGAATAATCACGCGGCTTCGGCCCGAAAACGACGCCACCGCCACGCCAGATCGGCGAGGACTTGTAACCGGCCCGCGCACGGCCCGTGCCTTTTTGCCGCCACGGTTTCGCGCCGGACAAATTCACTTCGGCCTTCGTCTTCGAATTCGCCGAACCGGAACGTCGCGCGGCCCGCATCGCCACGATGACGTCATGCACCGCCTGCGAACCACGGCCATCCTTGATCAAAGTGATCTTCGCTTCTTCCGCCGCCG
>JBBSEO010000024.1:0-15670 GCA_038239645.1 Chthoniobacterales bacterium
CGCGGCGCTGAAGTAAATGTGGGAAGTCATGTTTTGGCCCATCGTGGCCTGCGTCCTCCTCCCGTGGCTGCTCGTCTATCTCGGCCTGCACGTCGTGCAACGCGGAATCATTTTCGTCGACATCGCCATGGCGCAAATGGCCTCGCTCGGCATTTGCGTGGCGTTGCTCTTCCGGATTGATCTACATAGCTGGGTCACGTTTGCGATCGCGCTCGGGTTTACCCTGGTCGGTGCCGCCATTTTCTCGCTCACCGGCAAGCGTGCGAGCCAGATTCCGCAGGAGGCGATCATCGGCATCGCCTACGTCGTCGCGGCGGCAGCGGCGGTGTTGTTACTTAGTCGCGCGGCGGAAGGTGACGAGGAAATCAAGCAAATGCTCGTCGGCAACATCCTGCTCGTTAGTCCGGGAGACGTCTGGCGTTGTTTCGCACTTTTTGTCGCGGTCGGAATCTTCCATTTTGTCCTGCGCAAAAATTTCACCCTCGTTTCCTTCGAGCGCGAGGCCGCCTACGACAGTGGACTGCGGGTGCGTTGGTGGGACTTTCTTTTCTACGCCTCCTTCGGTCTGGTGGTGACGTTGTTTGTCCGCATCGCCGGGGTTCTCCTCGTCTTCAGCTATCTCATCGTGCCCGCGGTCTGCGGAATCTCTCTCGCCCGCAAACAGGGCGCGCGCCTCGTGCTCGGATTTCTCATCGCCACGATCGGCGGAATTGGCGGTTTGTTCTGGTCCTTCTACGGCGACCTTCCGAGCGGTGCGGCGATTGTCTGCACCTTCGGCGTCTTGCTGGTGCTGGTTTCGTCGATCGCAGCGCTGCGATCGCGGGTGCGCTAGTGCATTCGTTCCATTACCGCGACGCGCGGCTCTTTTGCGAAGAGGTCGACGTTGCCACCGCGGCGGAAAAATTTGGGACGCCTCTCTATTTGTACAGCGCCGGGACGATTCGCGATCATTTTGAGCGACTAAATCACTCGCTGCGCGAACTCGACCGGCTCATTTGTTATGCGGTCAAGGCGAACTCGAATCGCGCCATCCTTCGTCTTCTCGCGGACGCCGGCGCGGGCTTTGACATCGTTTCTGGGGGTGAGCTTTTCCGCGTGCTCAAAGCCGGCGGTGATCCCGCGAAATGCAGTTTCGCCGGAGTCGGCAAATCCCGGGAGGAAATCGAATATGCGCTCGACGCCGGAGTTTATTCCTTCAACGTCGAGAGCGAGGCGGAACTCGATTACATTAATGACATCGCGTCCGCCAAAAACCGGCGCGCTCCGATCGCGCTCCGCGTTAATCCCGACGTCGACGCGCACACCCACAGTTATATCTCGACGGGCCGAAGTGAGAACAAATTTGGCATCGCGCTCGATCGCGCGGCGGCGGTGTATGAACGGGCGGCGCGAATGTCCGCCATCACTCTTCGCGGTGTGCAGATGCACATCGGCTCGCAGATCACGGAAGCCTCTCCTTTCGTCGCGGCCATCGCCAAAATCTCACCGCTCCTGACAGAGTTGAAGTCCAAATATCCGCTCGAATTTTGCAGCATCGGCGGCGGCCTTGGCATCGCCTATGAGTCCTCCATCGCCAGTGGCAGCGGCGATTGGTGGGGGGCGCAACAGTCACGCCCGCTGACGATTCACGACTACGCCACCGCAGTTTTGCCCGCGCTCAGAAAAATCGGATTGCGCATTCTGCTCGAACCGGGGCGTCTGCTCGTGGGCAACGCCGGCATTCTTCTCACCCGCGTACGATATTTGAAGGAAACCGAGCACAAGAAATTCGCGATCGTGGACGCGGGGATGAACGATCTCATCCGACCCGCCTTGTATCAGAGTTATCACGAGATCGTTCCCGTCCAGCAGAGCCAGGGCGATCCGGTGACGATGGACGTGGTTGGTCCAGTGTGCGAAAGCAGCGATTTTTTCGCGCAGGAACGCTCTTTGCCGGCGGTGCGTGCTGGCGAGCTGCTCGCGATTATGAGTGCCGGCGCCTACGGCTTTGTCATGGCGTCGAATTACAACTCCCGACCGCTGCCCGCCGAGGCTATGGTCGAAGGCAAAGAGCTGCGACTCATCCGGGAACGGCAGAAGTTGGAAGATTTGGTTCGGGGCGAAGTCTAATCCCGAACACCAGTCGAAGCAGCGATCGGCTTGCGTTGTTTTGAACCGCGCATAAATAGTGCTGCTGAAGAATCATGGCGAAAAGTTTCTCATTAATTTTGGCGATGCTGCTACTCGCAGGCGCCGGTCGGATTTTGACGGCGGCACCAGCGATTCCGCAGGGCGAGCGGATTTTGCTCGTCGGCGGCGTCTCGATGAATCAGTGGGAAAAGTACAAGACCCAGCCGCACGATCATTGGTGGGCCAATTTTGTGCACGCCGCGCGGATGCGGACGGAGCAGCTGCGCGGCCAACTCGGGCCCGCCGCGCCGATCACGTGGCTGATTTACAAACCGGCCTATCTCGAGCGTTCGAAGCAGGATGGCCATGACTTGATCGCGGACATCAATTCCGTTCGCGATAAGTACAATCTGCACTTCGTTTATTTTAACAAAGGGCAGGATGTGATCGACTATCTCAATAGCGGCCGGGATCGCAACCAACTGAAGGTGGCCGGCTTTGAGTATTTCGGGCACTCGAACAAAGCCTGTTTCATGTTCGACTACAGCAACGTCATCGACAGCTCAGCCAAGGCCTGGCTGCATGAGACTGATTTCGTCAAAATTAATCGCAACGTCTTTGCGCGCGACGCCTTCGTGAAGAGCTGGGGTTGTCACACCGGCGAGATGATGAGCGGTTACTGGCGGAAAGCGACCGGAACGCGGATGTGGGGCGCGCTCGGCAAGACGCAATACATGAGCGAGGAATTGCCGATCCTGACCTCCGACGGCGGCCGCTGGGTCAATTAGTTGTCAGGGAAACGCGCCGGCTTTAACCGCTCGCGACAATCGCGGGCCGACGCTGGGATCAGGAGCGCGCGCAGGGTGGCAATTGGGAGAAATGAGTGAGCGACACTTTACGCGTTCCCTGCTTGCCTAGGTGAAGGCGGCGATTTAGTTGTTGCTTCGCTCGCCGCGCCGCGCGCGCTTCGAAAGCACTAATTTTAACAGAAGGATTATTTTTATGGCAAACTACGGCATCAATGGCTTCGGTCGGATTGGACGCAACGTTCTGCGCGCCATGTCACAAAAAGAAGTCGAGCGCGTGCGCGCGATTAACGATCTGACCGACACGCACACGCTGGCGCACTTGCTGAAGTGGGACAGCGTCCACGGAAAATTCGACGGCGAAGTCAGTTACGACGACGAGAACATTATCGTTCGCGGCCACAAAATTAAGATCTTCAAGGAGCGCGACCCGGGCAAGCTGCCGTGGAAAGAGGTCGGCGCGGAGGTCATCTTGGAATCGACCGGCTTTTTTACGGATCGTGCGAAAGCGGAACTGCATTTCGTCGGCGGAGCGAAGAAAGTTTTGATCAGCGCCCCGGCGAAAAAGCCCGACATCACCATCTGCCTCGGCATTAACGACGGCATGTATGATCCGGCGAAACACAACATCATCTCAAACGCGAGCTGCACCACCAATTGCCTCGCCCCGATGGTGAGGTGCCTGAACGACAAGTTCGGAATCGAGGCGGGCTTCATGAGCACGATTCATAGTTATACCAACGACCAGCGCATCCTCGATTTGCCGCACGAAGATTTGCGGCGCGGGCGGGCGGCGGCGGTCAACATCGTCCCGTCGAGCACCGGCGCCGCGAAAGCGATCGGGGAAGTGATTCCGGAACTAAACGGCAAACTCAATGGCGGCGCTTTTCGCGTGCCGACGCCGGACGGTTCGGTGACCGATTTCACCGCGATCCTGAAGAACAACGCGACCGCGGACGAGATCAACGCCGCCTTCAAAGCCGCGGCCAGCGACAAAAGCTACAAAGGCGTACTCGAATTCTCCGACGAGCCGCTGGTGCTGCAGGACATCGTCGGCAATCCGCACTCCTGCATTTTCGACAGCAAGCTGACTCTCACGCTCGGCGATAAGTTCGCGAAAGTGGTTGGCTGGTATGACAACGAATGGGGCTACAGCAATCGCTGCGTGCAGATGCTGGAATTGCTCGGCGGAAAATAAGCGACGTCGCCGAGCGCGGCGACGATCTGGTAGTCGCTGAAACCGGCGAAGAGATGAAATTGTCACGGTCCGAATTCCGGCTGATTCTCTCTGTCCGATGACTAAACTTTCGCTTCCCGATTTGGATGTGCGCGGAAAACGCGTGCTGGTCCGGGTCGACTTCAATGTGCCGACGGAAGAGCGCGACGGCAAAATTGCAATCACCGATGACACGCGCATCCTCGAATCGTTGCCGACGATCAACTGGCTGCGCGAACACGGCGCCAAGATAATTTTGATGGCGCACTTCGGCCGGCCCAAAGGAAAAGCGAACGGGAAGCATTCGCTCCGGCCGATGGCCGATCATTTACATACGCTGATCAATCATCCGGTCGCATTCAGCCAGGAGACCGTCGGCCAAATCCCGGAAGAGATTATCGCGCACATGAAAGACGGCGACGTCACCCTGCTGGAGAACGTTCGCTTTCAGGCGGAGGAAGAGGCGAACGATCCGAAATTTTCCGAGTCGCTGGCGAAACTCGGCGACGTCTACGTAAACGATGCTTTTGGCGCGGCGCATCGTGCGCATGCCAGCACCGCGGGAATCGCGAAATTCGTAAAGCAGTCCGCGATGGGATTTCTGATGGAAAAAGAGCTCAAATATTTGCACGAAGAGCTCGATCGGCCGGCGAGGCCCTTCGTTGTCATCATGGGCGGCGCGAAAGTTTCGGATAAGATCGGCGTCCTGAAAAAATTGATGGAAAAAGCGGACGCGATTTTGATCGGCGGCGCGATGGCGAACACGTTTTTCAAAGCGCAGGGAATCGCGATTGGCGCGAGCCGCGTCGAGGCGGACAAGATTGATCTCGCCCATGAATTGCTGGAGTTCGCACAGAAGCGCGGAGTGAAACTGGTTCTCCCGCTCGATGCCGTGCTGGCCATGGAGGTGAAGGGTGGGGCCGAAGTTCGAGCGTCGGGTCGATTGACGCGCGAGCACGGCATTCCCGACGGTTGGCAGAATCTCGATGCCGGGCCGGAAACGGTCGCGCTTTTTGAAAAAGAAATCGCTTCCGCGAAAACGGTTCTCTGGAATGGTCCACTCGGCGTTTTCGAAATTCCGGAGTTCGCTGCCGGAACATTCGCGGTCGCGCGTGCCCTGGCGAAGACGAACGCGACCACGATTATCGGCGGCGGCGACTCCGTCACCGCAGTGAAGCAGGCCGGCGTGGCCGAGAAAATGACTTTCATTTCCACCGGGGGCGGCGCTTCGCTGGAGTTGCTGGAAGGAAAAGAGCTTCCCGGGGTCGCGGCGTTGAGCGAGAAGTCTGCAAAAGCATGAGAAAAAAAATCGTCGCGGCCAATTGGAAGATGAACATGCTGCAAGCCGAAGCGGCCGAGTTCGTGAAGGATTTGTTACTCGACCTCGGCGAGATCAATGACGTCGAAGTCGTGCTCGTGCCGCCGTTTACCGCGATCCCCGAGGTGAGCGAAGCGCTGGGCAAATCACCGAACGTCAAGGTGGGGGCGCAGAACATGCATTGGGAGGCGAGCGGCGCGTTCACCGGCGAGATTTCGGCCGGAATGCTGCGCGATTTATTTGTGCGCTACGTCGTGCTCGGCCACAGCGAGCGACGCCAGCTTTTTGGGGAGACGGATGAAATCGTGAATCGAAAAGTGCGGGCGGCGCACCAGGCGAGTTTGCGCCCGATCGTCTGCGTGGGCGAAACGCTGGAGCAGCGCGAAAAGGGAAATGTGGAAAAGATTCTCGATCTGGAACTGCGCGGGAGCCTCGCCGGAATGGGGGCGAAGGAATTGCAGGAAACGGTCGTGGCTTACGAGCCGGTCTGGGCTATCGGCACCGGAAAAACGGCGACGAGCGCCGAAGCGCAGGAGGCGCACGCTTTTATTCGTCGGACGCTGGGCGAGCTTTGCGATGCGGGCACAGCGGAAAGGGTGCGAATTCAATACGGCGGGAGCGTGAAACCGGGCAATGCGCGCGAGTTGATGTCGCAACCGGATATCGATGGTGCGCTCGTCGGCGGAGCGAGCCTCGAGGCGCGCAGTTTCGCCGAGATCGTCAAAGGCGCGCGCGCGGAATAGGGCGCGAGCTTGCCTCGGTCGGAGGGCAATGCGAAAATTGGCGGCGATGAAGCCTGTTATTTTTTGCGCTGCACTTCTCCTGGGAACAAATCTTTGGGCGCAAGCGCCCGCGGCTTCGAACCCTCAACTCGACGCCTTGAACAAAAAAGCCGACGAGATTAACACGAAGCTCGACTCGCTTTCCCAGCAACTGCTGAAGATGGAGCAGCAGATGGGCCGGCCGGGAGTGATAGTCGGCGAAGCGACGCCCGCGCCGATGCCGACCGCGACCACCACCGTGGCCGCCGCGGTCCCCGTGGCCCCGGCCGGAAGTTCCAATACGCACGTGGTGGCGAAAGGTGAGACCCTCACTTCTATCGCCAAGCAATACAAAGTGAGCGTGGAAGATTTGCAGAAGTTCAATCACATCGAGGATGGACGAAAGCTGCAGGCCGGTCAGAGCGTGATGATTCCTTCAGCGTCCCCCAGCGCGACGGCGTCGCCCTCTCCGTGAAAAGCGATTGGTTTTTGCGGAAACACGCGGGGGGCGAGACCTTCGGTCCGCTTTCCCTGGCGCAACTGCTCGCCTGGGCGAGCGGTGCACGGGTGGCGCCGCATGACCTGCTTTCACAGGACCGGGAAACGTGGATCAAGGCGCCGATGCTCTCGGACTTGCAGATGGATTGGCTGGTTGAGCTAACGAGTGAGCAATGTTATGGCCCGACCACGGTGGGTGCCATTCATGAGTTTTTACGGCTCGGAGAAATCACGCCCGAGAGTTTTGTCATCAATACTTGCGATGGCTCGAGCCGCCGGGTGGCGGAGCTGGCGCAATCGTTTCCGCCGGATGGCGAAATTCCGGAGCACGATGAGACGGGCGGCGTTTCCCCGGCGACAACCGGAATCTCGATTAAGGTCGAGGATCGCATCCGCGACCTGGAACAAACGCTGCGGGAGGAACGCAGCGCGTTGCGCGAAGCGGATGAGCGTTACCGCGAACTCGAGGAACGTTACCAGCAACTGCTCGCAACCGCGCCGCGCGCGGATTGATTACGCGCCGCGCGCCAGCTCTTCCGCTTCCTCGGGCGTCTCAAGCAAACTTTCTTCGCAGAGGCGGGCATACTTTCCACCAAGGGCGAGGAGCTCATCGTGTTTTCCGCGCTCGATAATGCGGCCGCGCTCGAGCACGAGAATTTGATCGGCGCGCACGACGGTAGAGAGCCGATGGGCGATGACGATCGAGGTGCGTTGCGCCATTAAATTTTCCAGCGCTTCCTGAATCAGGCGCTCGGTCGAGGTGTCGACGCTCGCGGTCGCTTCGTCGAGGACGAGAATCGGCGGATCTTTCAGGATGGCGCGCGCGATGGAGAGGCGCTGCTTTTCACCCACGCTCAATTTCACCCCGCGCTCGCCGACCACGCTGCCGAGTCCCTGGGGCAGACGATCAATGAAGATCCGCGCGTTGGCGGCGGTCGCGGCCGCGAGCAACTCTGCGTCGGTCGCGCCCGGTTTTCCCATGAGCAAATTCTCGCGAATCGTGCCGTTAAAAAGAAAACTTTCCTGCGTCACCATCCCGATATTTTCCCGCAAGGAATGCAAGGCGAGGTCCCGAATCGGTTTGCCGTCGACCAGGATTTCGCCGCTGGAAAACTCATAGAAACGCACCAGCAAATTCACCAGGGTTGATTTCCCTGCGCCCGTTTCGCCGACCAACGCGATCGTCTGGCCCGGGGCGGCGTGAAAGGTGATGTGGCTGAGCGCCCTCAGCTCGCCCGAGTAACTGAAACTGACGTCGTTGAACCGGATGTCGCCCATCACGCGCGCGCTCGCGTCTCCGCTCAACCAACCTGCCTCAATCGGCTCGTCGATGATTTCAAAAACACGTTCGCCGGCGGCGCGTCCCGATTGAATCAATTGATTGAGCTGGTGCAGTTTTCCCACCGGCTCGTAGAGAAATCCCGTCAGGATAAGAAATGCGCCGAGGTCGCCGAGTGGCATCGAGCCGGCGAGAACCGCGCGGGTGCCGACATAAATCGTGACGACGACACCGAGTGAGCCGATCAGATACATCGACGGGCTGTAGGCGGCCCAGACCTTCATGACGATGAGCGTGGCGCGGCGCAGATCGTTACTGACGCGATTGAAACGCGCGTGTTCCTCCTTCTCGCGCGCGAAACTGCGGATCTGTCGGATGCCGGAAAGGTTATCGTGGAGGAGCGAGTTCATCGCCGAGGCCGCTTTGCGTTGCAGGCGGTAGCGTCGGTGCGCGGTGAGCGTGTACCACAGCGTGCCGGCGGCGAGGAGCGGGACAGGGCTGAGGGAAATCAACGTCAATCGTCCGCTGACGTAGAGCATCATGCCGATGACGATGACAACCTGCAGGACCGCAACCACGCCCTGTTCGACGCCATCGATCAGCATCCGCTCGACTGAAGTCACATCCTCGAGGATGCGCGTCATCAGATCGCCGGTGGCCCGATTGTCGAACCAACGCAGCGGCAGCAGCTGAATGTGCGAATACAGGTCGCTCCGCAAATCAAAGATGACCCGTTGCTCGAAGATGTTGTTCAGGATCAAGCGCACCGAATTCAATCCGTGCTGAAGGAGGAAGGCGGCGGCCGCTAGCAAACAGAGCGGCACCAGCCGCTCGGCATGGTGTTGCAGCACGACGCCGTCGACGATCCGTTTCGTCACCACCGGAAAGACGATGACCATCAACGTCGAAACGATCGCGCACCCCATCATCGCCGCGGCGATTCCCGGATAACGTTTCAGGTAGGCGAAGACGCGCCGCACGACACTCATGTGAAGGCGAACGTCCGCGTGATGCGGCGGAGCTTCAAGTAATGCGTCGATCTGCCCGCAGCGCGCGCCCGTTCCGCATCGCGGCTTTGAATCCACGCGGTTTCGTTTTGATCCAGGAAACGAATTTCGCGATTTCGGGATGGGCGCGCAGTTTCGCGATGGTATTGAAATCGCGTTCGAGCTGTTTCTCGCTCAGGAATTGATGAAGCTGCGAGTGGCAGGGGCGGCCAAGCCCGACCGTTTCCTTCACCAGCGCGCGATCGAAATCGCGCTTGTCCCGCTTGTTGCGATGCCGGGTGCGCGGGATGAGATGATGTCGCGTGAGCGACTCGGGGCGGCCGCACAAGGCGCAAACACTCGCCGCCATCTCGTTAGCCGGTTAAATATGATCGCCGTGATGCCGGTGACGGTCCTTAAAGGTCAGCTCCGCCACGCCCGATTTGTCCAGCTCGCCCAGACCTTCGGCGATCATCCGCTCGTATTGCTGCCGGGTCGCGTGCGCCAGCGGCAGCTCGAGACCGAGTTCGCGGGCAAGATCGAGCGCGATCCCACTATCCTTGGCCGCGTGCGCTGCGGAGAAAAAGACGCTGTGCTCGCGGTTTTGCATGTCTTCGCCATCGGTTTGGAGAACACGCGATCCCGCCCCGGTCTCGGAGAAAACTTCGCGCAGCATCGCCAGATCCAGCCCAAGCGCATCGCCCAGGCCAAGTCCTTCCGCCAGCCCGGCGGTGTTGATGTTCATGACCATGTTCACCAGCGCTTTCACTTTGGCGGCTTCACCGATGGGTCCGATGTAGCGAACTTTCGCGGCCATTTTTTCGAGGATCGGCCTCGCTTTTTCGAATGCATCCCTGCTCCCGCCGCACATGAGGTAAAGCGTCCCTTCGCGCGCCTGGGTGATGCTCGATGCCATGCAGGCTTCGACCGTTTGCGCGCCCGCCTTCTGCGCCAGCTCTTCCACCTCCACCTGCACCGCCGGAGAAATCGTCGCGCAGTTGAGGAACAATTTCCCGCGCGCGTTGACGAGGAGATTGTCGCTCGGGCGCGCGAAGATATCCCGCATGGCCGCGTCGTCGCTTACGACCGTGATGATCGTATCTGCTTCCGCCGTGACCTGCGACAAGTCCTGCGCCGCGGCGCAGCCAAGCTCGCTCGCCAGCGCGGTGGCGTGGTCGCGTCCACGATCAAAAACCGCGGTGACGTGCTCGCCGCAGTCGTGCAACCGCCGCGCCATGTTCGCACCCATTCGACCAACCCCAACGAAACCAATATTCATGGAGTGCGATGTTTTTCGATCAAGAATCCGCCATCCCTTGCCCGGCGAAAAACGGATTGTGCTCTTTCTCTTCCGCGACGGTCGTGAGCGGTCCGTGGCCTGGGCAAATGATGGTTTCGTCCGGGAGGGTCATGATCTTTTCGCGATTGGTGCGAAGCGCGTCTTTGTAGGAAATACTGCCGCCGCCCATCGAACCGGCGAAGACCGCGTCGCCGACGATCGCCAACGGCTGGGAAAGTCCGGTCACGAAATAAGTCATGCCGCCGCGTGAATGTCCCCAGGTCAGAAAAGTGCGCACGCGCAGGCTGCCGATCGAAAACTCATGTCCTTCGTCGATCGTATTTTCCCCGGCGGCGGATTCCTTCTTGGAAATGTAAACGGGCGCGCTGGTCGCTTTCTTTAAGCGAGCAAGATCAGCGACGTGATCCGGGTGAGCGTGCGTGAGCAGAATCAATTTGATCTGCACCTTCTCTTTCTCCGCCCGCGCTAGCATCTCGGCGGCATCCGCGCCGGTATCGAAGGCGATGCCCTGCCATGACCTCGTATCCCAGACGAGGTAAGCGTTCACCCGCATATCTTCGAACGCGGTGTTAAACATCGCCATCCCCGGAATGGCGCGCGCTTCGGGGCGGAAATCGTTCTGCGCCAAATCCGCGAGGGCCCGCGCGCCGAGTCCCAGGACCGGCGCGATGCGGTAAAGGGCCATCTCGTCAAAATGGCCGCGGCGCAGTTTCCGTAATGCACCGGGATCGACCCGCGCCTTTTCCGCCAGTTCGGCGTCAGAGATACCGAGCCCGCGCTGCGCTTTGCCGATCACATCACCAAAATTATCTTCAAGGGGAATCATCATAAGCGGCCTCTGTTTTTCCGGCCGCAAGAGCGCGCAGAGTGCCGACGCGCCGCACGGCAAGGTCGGCCATTATGTCAGCCGCCTCCGCCACCGTCACGCTTTTCCCGCGCTCGGCGGCGATCGACGTCATCGCTACATTCGCGATCCCACAGGGGGTGATTTCCGCGAACGGCGCGAGGTCGCCGTCCACATTTAGGGCGAACCCGTGCATCGTGATCCAGTGCCGGACGCCGACGCCGATCGACGCGATTTTGCGCCCGCCAATCCAGACTCCCGTCAGCCCGGCGCGGCGCTCTGCCTTCAGGTCGAAACGCGCGAGGAATTCGAGCAGAAGCTCTTCCACCCAGCGCAAATATTTGTGCAGGTCCGGTTGGTAACGCTTCAGATCGATCAACGGATAACCGACCAGTTGCCCCGGGCCGTGATAAGTGGCCTGGCCGCCGCGATTGATCTGGAAAAGCGGATGCGGCAAATGCGCGCCGCCCCGCAGGCTCGATTGGTCCGGCGTGCGCCCGATTGTGTAAACCGCCTCATGTTCGAGAAGCAGCAATTCGTCCGCGAGCGAGCGATCCGCGGCTTTTCGGGCGACGATCTTATCCTGCAAGGCCAGCGCCTCGCCGTAGCTCAGTCGGCCCAGCCAGCGCGGTTTGAGTTCCGGCGTGGGCACAATCTCCTCCATCGAGGGGAAGTTTAGCCACAGATGGACACTGATGAAACACAGATGAGATGCACCGCGGCCGGCCCTTATCTCTTTATCGGCGTAAATCTGTGTCCATCTGTGGCCAAAAATTCAGATCTGTTTCGCCGCCGGAACTCCCATCTTCGCCGCTTCTGCCGCGCGCAGATGGGTAAGGGCAATCGCCAGCGCATCGGCCGCATCCGGGTCCGGCGTGACCGTTAATCCGAGAAGAGCCCGAACCATGAACGCGACCTGATTTTTTCCAGCCGCGCCGGTGCCAACCGCCGATTTTTTCACCCGCTTCGGGGCATATTCAAAAATCGGAAGTCCACGCTCGGCGGCAGCGAGCATGGCCGCGCCGCGGGCCGCGCCGAGGACGATCGCCGTCTTGTGACTTTGCACGTAGATGATGCCCTCTAGCGCGCAACAATCGGGCTCGTGCGCGCGAATCAAATCCGCGACTTGTTCGCGGATCGCGACCAGACACGCAGAAGCTCGCACGCGATCGGCGTTGTGAATCGTTCCGTAAAAGATCGCTCGAGATTTGCTCGCGATCGTTTCGACGACGGCCACACCGGTGTGGCGCAACGAAGGGTCGATCGCAAGGACGCGCATCTCGCGTTCAGTGACCGGCAAACCCGAGGACGAGAAACAACATCCCGATCAGCCCGATGACCATGCTCACTGTCCAATACGATTTTCGTCGTGTTAGAGCCGAAATTGCAGCGATAGCGATCGCGATCTGAAACATCGTAACGGATCGCGCGAAGATTTCGTGCCGATGAAAATGCGATTTCGCCTCCGCCTCCTTCCGGTGCGCCTCCTTCTGGATCTCCTCCTGGTCCTGTTTGTATTTCTCCGCCTTCGTTTTGTCGCCTTCGTTTGCCGAATTGCTAAGGCTCATTTTGGCGTCGAGCACGGCCGCCTTGATTCCCTTCGCCTGGTAGAAGTTCCATTGGTCGGCGACTTCGATCTGGCTCATCATCGCTTCGTTGGCGTGATTGCCGGAGAGAAGTCCCGCGATCGCGGCCAGCACCGCCAGGATCGCCGTGCTCAGGGCTACCCAGCCAAGCCATTTTTCGCCGCCATGTTCGGCGGCGTGATGCGTATGTTCCTGCAGTCCTTCGAGAGGAACTTCGGCTTCTTCCATCTGCTCAGCTTAGAATCGGGAGACGCGCGTTCAAGATGCAACTGCGGCGCCTGCCGGGGTCCAACAAAAAGGCATGCCGTTGATCAGTCGGCATGCCGTTCTGGTTTGTTGTTGAATTGTAGTTGGATGACTCGCATGGAGCCGTCGTCCGACCAGTCGGTCGAGCCAGCGGCGCCGTAGGCCATCACTTTGACGTTGTAGACTTCACCGGCCGTCAGGTTCTCAAACAAGAAACGACTGCCTGTGCTTTGGATGGTCTGCACGACGACGTTGGACGTGGAGGCGAGCACGGGCTGCGTCACGTAGAGCGCCGCACCATAGATGGCCGCCGTCGATACTTTCATGGGTGCCGCTGACCGGACGCTGGCCCACGGTGGGAGCTTGTGGAGTCGGTAACGGTCCAATCGGTGTGCGAGTGGTTTTGCGCACCGGGAAACCATCCTTAACCAACGTGCCTAAGTGATCGCGCCCTCACGAACCTAAGATGCCCGCGCGCGAACCAGACTCCCGCAGAGATCAAATACGAGCGGCGACAAGGTAGAGATGATCCCTGACGCGTCCGAAAAACAACCCTGAAACCGCATCTAACATCGCTCGCCGACCAGGCATGAACTCTCACGCCCGAGAAACATCAAACCGGCCCTTGAGCCGCACGCTTTCGACTTTACGACATTGATTGACCGGTAAGGTCGCAGGCTCGTTAGGCGAGCATCGTCCGAGCGAAGAAGCGCTTCTCTTTCCGCCTCAATCGACGCACGACCGCGTCCTCACGCCCCAGATCGGCCTTTGGTTTTCTGCCGTCGCTCCGGGTTCCAGAAAGTATGGAAATGGCGAAACCAATGAATTAACGATTAAGGACCGAGAGATAAAACGGGACCGCCTCCCGGCTGCCCATCAAAGCAAAGAAATGGCGTGATCTTTTGCATGCTGAATCATGAATGGCCACGGCATCCCGAACTTATCCTTCAGCCAACCGCTCTCGACATGCTCGCCCCATCGGCGGCCAGCTTCCCAGTAGTGATCGATCTCCGCCTGCGATTCGCAGTTCACCACTAGCGAGACTGCGTTGGTAAAGGGAAAGCCCGGCCCACCATTGAGGGCCACGAACTGCTGGCCCTGCTGCTCGAACGCGATCGTCATCACCGTGCCTGCCGGCCGCGGCCCATCCTCCGGGTAACGCGTCGTCGTATGAATCTTCCCGTCCTTCAAGATCGAGAGATAAAACGCGACCGTCTCCTCCGCCTGCCCACCAAACCAAAGAAACGGCGTTATCTTTTGCATGGGAATGGTGGCTGGCGACGCCGCCTCAAGCAAATTTCTCGACTGAGCATTTTTCTCTCGTCGTTGACGTCTTGTGGATAGGGGTCGTTGCTCACTTTTTGCACTTTTGTGCTGGCGAGACGAAAGCTGGGAGCGCTAAAGTGTAGGGGTGCCGAGGCCATTGCGGATCGAATACGAAGGTGCCTTCTACCATGTGCTCAGCCGGGGTGACCGGCGGGAGGACATTTTCTGCGACCACCGCGACCGGGCCCGTTTCCTGGAGTTGCTGGGGCGGTGTAGTGCGCGGATGGGCTGGGAGGTGCACGCCTATTGCCTGATGAGCAATCATTTTCATCTGGTCGTGGAAACGCCGCGGGCCAACCTGAGTGCGGGAATGAAATGGCTGCTGGGGACGTATACGATGGGGTTCAACCGGCGGCATCGGCTGGGCGGCCATCTCTTTGGCGGACGGTATAAGGCGCTCCTGCTCGATGAGGGCGACCCGAGCTATCTGCGCGATGCCGGTGATTATGTGCATTTGAATCCGGCGCGGGCGGGTCTGGTCGGACCGGAAGACCCGCTTGAGCATTACCCTTGGAGCAGCTACCCGGCTTACCTTACGGGGAAGGCGCCCTCGTGGTTGCGCTGCGACCGGCTTCTGGGAGAGCATGGCTTGCAGACCCAGGCAAGGCGAGAGCGGCGGGAGTTTGCGGCGCGGACCGAGCAGCGGCGGTGGCCCGAGGATCACGGGCCGGAGCTGCCGCAGCGGGGATGGTTCTACGGGGCGGAAGATTTCCTGACGCGAGTGCTTGATCGGCTGGAGAAAGAGGCGAAGCCGCGCCAGAGGGGGTTAATTGAGAAAACCACCGACTTGGAAATAGCGGAACGGATCGTACAGGCGGGCTTGAGCGAGTTCAAGCTAGAGGAAAAAGAGCTGCTGGCGATGCGCAAGGGCGACGAGCGGAAGGTGCTGCTGGCGCGCCGGGTGCGCGCAGGAAGCGGAGCGGACCTGAAGTGGACGGCGCAACGCCTGGCGATGGGGAGCTGGAGCAACGTTTCCAACCTGCTGGCGAAAAAGTGCAAAAAGTGAGCAACGACCCCTATTCTCCTGCGGGCTTGGGCCCATCCACTACACCGAGATGGGAGACTTAGTTGGCATCGTTCATGGCAATTGGTTCTCCTTCGAGGACCTCCTCCACGATATCGATTGGGTACGGCAAATTTAAGGCCTTAGAGCGTTCGAGGAATGTGATTATGCATAGCGGTCAACTTTCCATGGATGACATTGAACGTGTCGGCGTTTTCGTTCGCGATTGGCTTCGGCAAGTGGGTGGTTGGGAGCATCACTAAGGGCCTGAATGTTCCTCGCCTACTACGATGAATCGGGAGACGACGGTTTTCCCCAGACTTCTTCGCCGCTTTTCGTTCTTACCGCGGTTTATCAGCACCACTTAGTTTGGAAGGAAAACTACGAACGCG
>JBBSEO010000025.1:0-15091 GCA_038239645.1 Chthoniobacterales bacterium
CGGGGCAATGCCGATCCCAGAATCCGTCACTTCAACCACGAAAGCGTCCGGCTCATTGGCGGGATTACTCGACTGGATGGAAATCGATCCGCCGCGCGGCGTGAACTTGACCGCGTTTTTGAGGACGTTCCAAAAAACCTGTTGCATCCGCACCGGATCTGCGTGCACGCACGCGCGCTCCGCGGCCAGATCGAAATGAACCTTTAGCTCCATTCCTTCCGCTTCGCCGCGGACAATCTCGTAGGCGTTCCGCAGGGCCGCGTGGGCATCGATCGGACGAAGTTCGAGGCGCAATTTCCCCCCGGTGATGCGCGTGATATCGAGAAGATCGTCAACCAACTCTGCCTGGAGGGCGATGCCCTTGGCGATGACGTCAATGTCGCGCCGCACGCGATCGGGGAGATCGGCGTCGCCTGCCATCGAAGTGGCGAGGAGTAGGGCAGGGTTCAGGGGCGTGCGCAGTTCGTGCGAAAGCGCCGCCAGAAAATCGTCCTTGGCCCGAGTCGCCGCTTCGGCTCGACCCTTAGCCGCTTCCGCGCTGACGCGCGCCGCCTCGGCATTTTCATAGAGCGCGCGGCTACGGGCTTCACTTCCGCGCAGAGCTTCCTCGTTGCGCTTCTGGTCGTCGATGTCGGTGTTCGAACCGATCCACATTGTGACCTTGCCCTCGCCATCGCGCATCGGAAACGCCCGGCTCAGGTGCCACCGTTCATGACCGTCAGCGCCGAGGAGTCGATGCTCCATCGTAAATGGAGCCTGCTTCGAGACCGACTTTTCCCAGCGGCGCAAATGTTCCACGACGTCGAGCGAATGAACAAATTGCGCCCAGCCGCGCTCGCGCAACTCTTTCATCGTCAGGCCAGTGAACTCCGTCCATTCGCGGTTGAAATAATCCGGCTCGCCCTCCGGCGTGGCGGTGAAGATTTTTTGCGGCATCGATTCCGCCAGAAACTGAAAACGTTCTTCCGCCGCGCGCCGCTCGGTGATGTCGGTCACCGCTCCCGCCAACCGGAGCGCTTTTCCCGCGGGATCGCGTTCGACTTCGCCGCGTGCGATGACAGAGCGAATCTCACCGTCGGTATTGCGGACGCGATATTCGATCCGGTAATGCCCGGTAACGTCAAGCGCCTCCTGCAACGCCGCTTCCACCTTCGATCGATCGTCGGCGAGGATTGCCGCCAGATATGATTCTGAGGGTAACCCGCGGCGCGCCTCCTCCGGTTCCAGGGCAAACATGTGGGCGAGGACCGGGTTGGATATGATACTATCACTCGGCACATCCCAGTTCCACGTGCCCACGGCGCCGGCATCGATGGCGGATTGCAATTGCGTCTCCGCCAAGCGCAACGACATCTCCGTCCGTTTCCGTTCGGTGATATCGACGAAAGTCGTGATCGCTCCGCGCAATTCGCCGTCGCGGTAAACGGGGTGGGACCGATATTCCACTGGAAATGGCTCACCCGTGATCGGGAAGAAAAGCTCGTCGGTAACATGAGCCGGTTTCCCCTCACGGGCCGCCTTGTAAATGGGGCAATCCTCTACGGCATATGGCGTCCCGTCGGGACGAGAATGATGAATGAGAGCGTGCAGTTTTTTTCCGACGACGTCCTCGGTCTTCTTGAAACCAAGCAGGCGGAGAAAAGCGGCGTTGCACGTAGTGGTCAACGAATTTTGGTCGACGGCGTAGAAACCCTGGTCGGTCGAATCGAGCAGCAGACGCAGATATTCTTCGCTCTCGCGCTGCGCGGCGTTTGCGCGTTCCATTTCCGTCGTCCGCTCAGCGACTTTCCGCTCGAGTTCGAGCGCGTTATGCTGATGCACGAGGGCGTATCGGATCGAACGCTCAAGCACGACCGCATTCAGCTCGCTCTTGACCAGATAATCGGCCGCGCCCGCCTTGAGCGAGTCCATCGCCAGGGCGCGATCACCCTGGCCGGTGAGCAAAATCATCGGAGCCTTATATCCGAGTGAAAGCGCTTCCCGCAGCAGCGCGAGCCCATCTTCTTTCCCCAGCCGATAATCGACCAGGACAGCGTCATGTTCGCCGCGCTGCAACGCTTCCAAACCGGCGCGATAGTTTGGCGCCCAATCGAGTGTGATCGTTTTCCCGGGAATCTCCGCCAGGAGTTCCTTCGTCAGGAGATGGTCGTCCGGGTCGTCCTCGATCAGGAGGACGTGCACACGTTGTTTATCCATGATCCGCGCCGTCCGCCTCGCCCGGCAAAGCGACAATCTCCAGCCAATATTTCCCCAGGACCTTCACGACTTCCGCCATGGCGTTGAACGTCACCGGCTTCGTAATGTAGGAAGCCGCCGAGAGGTCGTAAGTGCGATAGATATCTTCCTCTGCCTTGGAGGTGGTAAGCACGACGATCCGAATGCTTTTCAGCTTCGGGTCCGATTTGATTTCCTTCAACGCTTCGCGCCCATCCTTCTTCGGCATGTTCAGGTCGAGCAGAATAAGTCCCGGGCGCGGCGACGAAGACGGATCCGTGTACTTTCCGCGTCGTTTCAGATAATCGAGTAGCTCCACGCCGTCTTCCACGAAACGCAGATCGTTAGCCAGGCGGCTTTCGGCGAAGGCCTCTTTCGTCATTAACCGATCATCGGCATCGTCGTCAGCCATTAAAATTGTGATTGGTTTCACTTCGTTTTCCATAAGGTCGATTCCTTTCAGTTTTGTCGCAATGGCAACGTCACCAGGAAGGTCGCTCCTTCTCCCGGAGTGCTCTTCGCTGTGATACTGCCGCCGTGGCGCTCCACGATTTTCCTTACGATTGCTAGCCCCATACCCGTTCCTTCATATTCCTGACGACCGTGCAGTCGCTGGAATAGTTCGAAAATTCGGTCGAGGTACACTTCTTCGAACCCGATTCCGTTGTCGCTCACGGAGACCTCGCAAAGTGGAATCTCCGAACCGTTTGGTCCCAGCGGGCGGCTTTTCACTCGTACCAGCGGCGCTTCGCCTGGTCGCGCAAATTTGAGCGCATTCCCAATCAGGTTTTGCAGCAGTTGTCTCATCTGTAAAGGATCGGCCTCGAGCGTGGGCAAATCTTCCAGCTCAACCCGGCCGCCACTGCGGTGAATCTGCGCCTCGAGGTCCGAGACCACTTCGCTCGCGGTCGTCTCGAGATTTACCGGCGCAAAAGGCTGCGCTTTCGTTGTCACGCGCGAATAGGAAAGCAACGCGTCGATCAGGCTCCGCATGCGTCCGGCCGAGGCGAGCATCCGCTCGAGGTAATCGCTTCCTTGTTCGCCCAGTTCCGCTGAGCAGCGCGTTTTCAGCCGATCGCCGAACGCCTGAATTTTGCGTAACGGCTCCTGCAAATCGTGCGAGGCTACCGAAGCGAATTGCTCGAGCTCACGATTGCTCCGGCGCAGCGACTCGTTGGCCTCGCCCAGGTCTGCGGTGCGCGTGGCGACGCGTTCTTCCAGCTCATCGTTCGCTCGCGAGAGTGCCTCGATTCCGGCGCGACGCGTCCTCAGCTCGCGTGTCGCCAGAAAATAAGCGGAGCCCACGAGGACGAGCCCAAGCAACGTCGTGGCCAGATGCGTGCCGATCGTTGTCTGGTAGCTGTGACGCGATTCGTCCTGTCGCATCTTCAGCAGAACCTCTTCTACCTGCTGCATCTCGGCCACTTGCGCGCGGATGTTGTCCATCTCACGTTTGCCGGTTCCCGTTAGGACCACGCGCTGACCGCCTTCGAAACCTTCGGCATCGCGCGCTGCGATCCCGTCTCGGAACGCGGCCAACCGTGCCTCGACGGTTTTGCGCAGTTTCGCTAGTAGGGCTTGCTGGGCGGGATTATCGGCGGTGAGCTTCTCGAGCTGGTCGAAGTTATCTTTCGATGTTCTTAGAGCAGAGATGTATGGATCGAGGTAATTCTTGTCACCGGTAATAATGTAACCACGCTGACTCGTTTCCGCGTCGACCAGCGTCTTCACTGTTTGCTCGAGATCATTGATTAACTCGTGCGTGCGAGTGACCCGCCCTCCGTTCTCCCAGAGACGGCGGATGTTGTAGTAGGAAAGCCAGCCACTGAAAATCAGGATAATGACCGCCAGCGCAAACCCAGTGACGGTAACTCTGCTGAGATGCTCTCTCATGCTGACAACGTCAGACTTTGCGATCGTCCCATGGGTAACTCATGCAAGCTCACCATCCGAGTCAGCGTCCTATCCGCAAGCAAAAGGTTTGCCGCTGTCCGATTCAGGCGCCTTCGCTAGTGATTCTCCTCGAACTCTCCTCGCTCGCGATTTTTCCTAACCTTATCCCAGGCAAAACATTTGCCGTTCATCGCGATGTAAATCCCGGCGGGCAAAATCTGCGCGAAAGAAAGAGCGCTTCCGAGGTTAAACAAACCATCCGAGCTGCCGAAAGCATAGGGAATCATCGCGCCCGTGAGCACGATCGTTTTCTTCGGCACCGCCTTCGCCAGCGCCGCGGCGGTGGCCGTCATGGTGTCAGTGCCGTGCGTGATCACGAGATGTTCTTCCGCACTCTGCAAAGCGTTCTGCACGATTAATGCCCGATCGGCCTCGGTCATCTCCAGGCTATCGACCATCATGACCGTGCGCACGGTCACTTCCACGCGCGAACGCCCCAGCTTCAACATCTCCTGGATATGCGTGTCCTTGAAATAAAGTTCACCCGATCGCTCGTTGTATTCCTTGTCGAAAGTACCGCCGGTGACGAGAATACGAATGGTCATGGGATTAAGGCTGCGCCCCACGAAACTAGCTCCCGCTTCGAGGCGCGGCAACATCCGCACGCCGCGATCTCTTTCGAGCTGAACTTCGACCTTTCAGGAACCGACGCGCTCCGGTCTCGTCCTCAAGCTGGCAAATCAGCTCCACGCTCTTAATCGATCAGGCCTGGTATTGCTCGTCGGTCACCTTCTCCAGCCATTCAACGGTTTTGCCGTCGATCGCTTCTTGGATGGCGATATGCGTTAGCGCGGTCGTCGGCGTCGCACCGTGCCAGTGTTTCTCGTTCGGCGGAAACCAAACCACGTCCCCGGGGTGAACCTCTTCCATCTTTCCGCCTTCGCGCTGCGCCCGGCCAGCGCCGCCGATAATGATAAGAGTCTGGCCCAGCGGATGCGTATGCCATGCCGTCCGCGCTCCCGGCTCGAAAGTGACGCTAGCGCCAACCACTCGGGCGGGCGACGCCGCTAGGAACAATGGATCGACCCGCACCGCTCCGGTGAAATAATCTGAAGGCCCTTTGCCGGACGGTTGTGAACCACTTCGTCTAATCTCCATACGACCTACTCCTATGACGGCTTCGTCGCGGGGACAATTGCATTCGTCCCGACAACCGCCACCATTGCCCCGGTCGCCTGGCTCTTTTGCTAGGTCGTTAAGACGCTACCGGCGCGAACCAATTCACCCGTTAGGGCAGGCCCTCTTCGCCGAGGCGATCGCGCGTGCTGGACAACCAAATGTCGCCGCCTCGAGTAGAGATCGAGCGCCCCGTATAAGATCGCGGACGACGCCAGCGCCGTCGCGTAGTAAACCGACGGCGAGTGAACGCTACTCCTCGAGAGAAGGAGATAGATCGGAAGATGAACCAGATACAAAGGATAGGATAAATCCCCGAGGAAACGCATGAGCTGCACTGGCTTCGCCGCCGGTCGCTCGGGAAGGACATGGCAAACAAAAACATAGTAGACTAGCCAGAGTGTCATCGCCTGCAGGGCGAAGCCGGGAGCATCCTGCGAGATGAAGAGGTTGGCTGTGTGGTGCTTCATCCTGGACGCGAGTTGAATGCTCGCCCCGAAAGCGATGTGCAGGGCAAAGATGAAACGAAGATCCAAAAGAATGCGCCCTCGCTTCTCCTCCTTCCGCGCTAACCGCAAACCGCAGAGCCAGATAAAAGAGAGCAGAAGCAGATTCAATCCATAACCTACTCCGGGGTAGTAGGGAAAATGAAAGAGGGTCCGGCATGCCGTGTAAGCCAGGAAACTCACAAACGAGAAATAGACCCAGATCCGAAGCAAGGCTGGCCGCGTGACGAGCAAAAAGGGTGCAAGACCGTAGAGCCAGAACTCGAGCGATAAACTCCAGGCCGGCCCGAGGAAGGACGTACTGGTGAATAATTGGTTAACGAGAAGAAGATTCAGGATCAGATAGATCGGCGAAGGCGCCTGCTGCGTTGTCCACAGCCTGGCCATCAACATCAGTCCCACGCTGGCGATAAAGATGGGATAAATTCGCCGGCAGCGCCTCACCCAGAAGCCCTGCGGCTCCCGCAAATACGAAATCGAAACCGAATACCCGCTGATCAGCAGAAATCCCAGCACCGCCTCAAACGCGCCGAACTTCGGCAGGAATGACAACACGCCTAGTGGCGTGAAATCCGCCAGATGAGCGAACGCCACGATCGACGCCAGGGCGAACCGCAGTCCAGCTAGAACACTCCATTTATCAGCTGTGATTGATCGTGCGATACGATCCTAACAGCATATTTTTCGCCATCGCCTTCTGAAAAAGATCGGACGGCAATCTGCCAGCCACGCGCTTCGCTGCGCCGAGTTGATCCCACCGACTAGGGAACCTGCGACGGAGACGGGGCCCAACTTCCGACCGCCAGGGCCGTTAGCACAATCTCGACCGCGAGCGAGGCCAGGATGATTCCCATGACGCGAGTCAGCACCGCCGCCCCTTGCCGGCCGATCACGCGCAAGACCACGTCTGAAAGCAACAGCAGCACGTAGTTGAGCAACAAAACAAAGAGTAGGACAATGCCGGTCTCAAATTGCTGCGGCACAGTATAGACGTCGTTATCCGTCAACAGGATCGAGGCCATGATCGCCCCCGGGCCAGCGATGGCCGGAACGGCGAGGGGGAAAACGGCCAGATCGCGCCCGCGTTCCGGCGAACCTGAGTCAGCTTCCGGTTGCCGGAATAGCATCTGTAGGCCGAAGAGAAACAGGATAATCCCGCCCGCGACTTTGAGGGAGTGCAGGCGAATGCCGATGGCATCGAGGATGAACTGTCCGCCCACGACCGCCAGGACGAGGATGATCGCTGAGTAAATGGAGGCACGGAGCGCGATCCAATGTCGCTCAACCTTACTACAAGCCGCCGTCAGGCCGGCGAAGAGCGCTACGGTCCCGATCGGGTTCACCGTCGTCCAGAGCGTGACGAAGTCCTTCGTGATTTTGCCGATAACCGGTGACATGCGGAACTTTAGCAAAAAACTGGGTGAAGATCAGCCACCAATTATGTTCGAGCTCGGGCCTTTCGCTTATCGGAATCCTCAATCTCGACTCAGCACACCCGGCCATGATGGAACTATTGCTCAGGGAACGCGACCTGCCGAAGTAAAAATTTTGAGGTGCGCGCCTTTCGCTGGCTATTGCTGGAAGTTCCGTTAAGACCGCTCGAGGAGTTTATATGAAAATTTTTCCTTTGCTTGGCGCGATTGCGTTTGCCTCGATCACGGTCGTTCGTTCGGAAACGCCGGGTGCCGATGCGCAGTTACGCGCCATTTATAACGACGAATGGAAATGGCGGCTCGAGCAGTTCCCCGGGCTGGAGGGACCGAGCAAGCCGGTGCCCGACCATTTGTCGAAGGAAGATCCAGCCACGCATGAGATGCGGCTGCATTACTGGGGGGACGTCCTGCATCAGCTTGATGGCGTCCCGCGCGCGCAGCTCTCGCCGGAAGAGCAAATCAACTACGACGTCTACCGCCCGGAAATCGAGAACGCCGTCGCCGACGAAAAATTTCGAGATTACGAGATGCCGGCGAACTCGGATACAGCCTTCTGGACCGACCTGAGCTCGACCGCGCTCCGACCCTTCAAGCAAATCACGGATTACAAAAACTGGATCGCGCAGATGCGCGATGTCCCGCGTTATTTTCACGAGCAGATTGCGAACATGCAGGCCGGGATGGCGCGCAACTTCACCCCGCCGCGTCTGACCTTGCAGGGCCGCGACAAATCCATCGCCGACATCGCGGCCGGGAAACCGGAGGAGAACATGTTCTACACCCCGTTCCGTGAGGCGATGGTCGGAGTGCCCGCGACCGAGCAGGAAAAGCTCAAGGCTGACGCCGCGCAGGTCATCCGCGAAGTCGTGCAGCCGGGCTACGCGGAGCTGCTCAAGTTTTTCCGCGACGAATACGTCCCGCACACGCGGACCACTCTTGGCGCGCAGGAACTGCCGGACGGGAGGAACTATTACCAGCAAAAGATTCGCGAGTTCACCACCCTCGACCTCTCGCCGGAGCAGATCCACCACATCGGCGAAACAGAAGTAGCGAGGCTGCACGCCGAGATGATCGACGTCATGCGCGAGACCGGTTTCAAGGGCGACTTCCCTGCCTTCCTTCAATTTCTGCGCACCGACCCGCAATTCTGCGCGAAAACGCCGCAGGAATTGCTCAACCGCGCCGCCTGGATCGCCAAGGTTTTCGACGGCAAGTCCTCGCAATACTTCGGCTACCTGCCGCGCATGCGTTTCACGATCAAGCCGGTCGCGCCTAACCTGGCGCCGTTCTATACTTCCGGCCGCGGGGGCCCGGGCGAGTATCTCTTGAATACCTACGACCTCCCGCATCGCCCGCTCTACAATCTCGTTGCGTTAACCCTGCATGAGTCCGCCCCGGGGCACGCCTTCCAGATTCCGATCGCCCTCGAGCACAAGAACCAGCCGGACTTCCGCCAGCACGACTACATCTCGGCTTATGGAGAAGGTTGGGCGCTTTATTGCGAGAAGTTAGGCGTGGAAATGGGCATGTATGAAACGCCCTACGACCGCTTCGGCATGCTCGGGTATCAGATCTGGCGGGCCACCCGGCTGGTCGTCGACACCGGCATCCACGCGCAAGGTTGGACGCGCGATCAGGCCCTGAAATACATGCACGATTACACCGCGCTCCCCGAGCATGAGATCGAAACCGAAGTCGATCGCTACATCGCCTGGCCCGGGCAGGCGCTCTCCTATTACCTCGGCGAACTCGCCATCATTCGTGCTCGAGAAAAAGCGGAGCAGGCGCTCGGACCAAAGTTCAACGTCCGCGCCTTCCACGATGCCGTCCTCGAATTAGGATCCGTGCCGTTGCCTGTTCTCACCGCGCGCATCGATCGCTTCATTGCCGAAGGCGGCAAAGGTCCCTACCCGGAGATGGAGTAGCTGATCGCTAGCTGCTCGGAACTTGTCGTTAGAACGAGATGATACGCGGTGACTTTTCGTTCGCGCGGTTAATTCTGAAGGCTTCACAGGTAGTGTAGCAAAGAATATTGAATCCCCGGATCATCGTTTTACATTTGGCCCAATCAATTTGGTTGTTCATAGGCTTTCTCCAATTATCTAACGACCCGGGCGAAGATACCTGATCCCGAGTAAAAGGTAACTGACGGCGATAAAGCCAAGGATGAATCCGCCGGCGTTGATGAGAGCTTGCCGGTATCCCAGGGTGGTGACATCGATGAATGGGTAAGGATAGGAGTGCAGGATTTCCCCACGAGTCATGACGTAGACAAAGTAAAGGAGGGGATACCAGCACCAGGCCAAAGGCGGCCACCAGGCACGCGCCGCCCCGTCATCGCGGAAGACGAACCAATGCACGAGCGCGCCCACGGGAACTACATAATGAAGGACGGTGTCAGCGACCCATTGCGCGCCCTGCGGATCCCAAATCTCGCGCAGGAGAAAATGATAACCGAGCCCGACAATGATGATGGCGGCCGTAGCGCAGCCGACCACCGGCCGGCGATAAATTCGGGTGGGCCGGCGAAACGAACCTGCCGTCGCCACAATGGCGACGAAGATGTTCGTCAGGATGGTGAAGTAACCCAGGTAGGTCACGAGGCCGACGAGCGCGGGCCTGCCCTTGGCCAGCGCGAGATTGATCGAGAGCCAGAGCTGCAACAACACACCGAACCACGCCACGACCGCGAGCAGTCGCGGAACGGCAATACCCAGAGGCGATCGATCGTCCTTCACGCCAGCAGACTAGTTGGGAATCTCAGCTTCGACCAGTTTTGTGAGTCCCCGGAGAACGCAGTGTGAGCCAGCGGATTTTCCTTTTGCCTGCGCTCTGCAAATAGAATGAAGGGAAACTTCAATCCCGCGCTATCTTCACCCATGTTGACCTACATCTATGAAACGACGGACCCCACCAAACCGATCCGTCGGTTCGAGTGTAACCAGAACATTCAGGATGCGCCGCTCACGGCCGATCCCAAGACGGGCGAACCTGCGCGCCGCGTTATCTCGCTCGGCTACAGCATCCACGTCCCGGGAAAATCGATCGGTCCCTCGGTCGGCTCCGTCGGGCGCCACTAGCAAACCGGGACGCCACGGTCACTCGTTGACAGCGGGGCTGTGCCGTCGACCTTGACGGCATTATGGGCGACAAATCTCCGAAGGCGAAACAGAAGCAAAAAGCGCAGCAACAAGGCAAGGCTACGAACGCGGCGCAGCAGAAAAACGCCGCGACCGCTGCCAAGTCGGTCGCGAAACCGAAGAGGTAACCTGCCTTGGCCAAACCAAATTATTCCGGCGAGAAACGCCGCAAAGAGATGGAGAAGCGGAAGAAGAAAGAAGAGAAAAAACAGCGCAAGCTGGATAACGCTGCTGGTTCCTCTCCCGGGGATGCCACTGCCGGAAGCGACGAGCAAATCCCGGCGCCGTCGTCCTTCTAACGTCACGCGAACTCGACCCTGGTCGATCCCGGAAGCTTCCGGGCGCGCCCGAGTTAATCGGGAATATCGGCTTCGACCGTCCCTGTAGGGCAACCATTCCTGGTTGCCACCTCCGCTAATCCAGAATGTCGGCCTCGACCAATTTGGCCAGCAGAATGAGCGACTCCTGCCAGCCGAGATAACACATCTCGGGCGGGATCGTTCCCGGCACGCCTTCCTGCACCACGTTCAATTCCGTGCCGCACATCACTTCCTTTAAGGTGATCGTGGTCTGCATTTCTCCGGACATATCAGGGTCTTCAAATTTATCGGTGTAACGAATCCGCTCGTGCGGTGTCAGCTCCAAGTAGGTGCCGCCGAAGGAATGGCTCGAGCCGGTGCCGAAGTTGGTGAACGACATCCGATGTTTGCCCCCGACCGTCGCATCCATCTCGTAGACCTTGCCGGTGAAGCCATTTGGCGGCAGCCATTTCGCCATCGCCTGCGGATCGAGAAAAGCGCGATAAACCTTCTCCGGCGCCGCCCGGAGCACGCGATGAATCCGGATCGTGTTCGTAGCCATGATGACAATTCCTTCGCCGCGCTCTCACCGCGATGCAACTTGAAGACCGTGGGCGGCACGCCGTCAGACCACCGACAGTACAGAAATGTGGGACTGACCGCCATTCTGGTCCCGAGTGTCGAACGACTACTTAGCGATTCGAAACGGCCGGAATGTGCAAACGTCCGGCCTTTTTTTGTCGGATGAGCTTGCCGGGCGCGCGCTACTGTATCTTCACTGTATCTACATGAAGACTTTGTTGCAGAAATGGGGAACAGCCTGGCGCTTCGAATTCCGAGCGAGATCGCGGTCGGCGAAGGACATTCCGTCGACCTGCAAGTGAGCAGGGGCCGGTTGATCTTCGCTCCCGTCGCGAAAAACAGCTGTCAACTCTCAGATTTGGTCTCTGGGATAAACGTCAGGAATCGGCACTCCGAAATTCGCGTCGGCAAACCCCGTAGCCAGGAAGTCTGGTAATAGCCTGCGCTACGTCCCGACCGCGGCGACGTGGTCTGGCGGGAGTTCGATCCGCCAGCCGGCCGAGACTGGGCGGGCCATCGACTCGCCGTGATCCCCTCACCGGGCGCCTACAATCAGAAGTCAGCCCTCGCCTTGTTCTGTCCGGTCAGCAGTCGGATCGTGCGGCGGCCGCGCTTCCCGAGAAAAGTTTAGGAGATGGGCTCGGCCGGGTTTTTTGGGAAGGCGTGTTGCTCGCGCCAAGGGAGACGCGGCTACGGCGCGCGACTTTTTTACCCGCGCGCGTGCCGAGCAGGAGGAAGCGCTGCGGCAACGGCCCGACAAGCCTGATCTGATTGGCAGCCTGGGTGTAATCGATGCAGGCCTGGGTCGAAAAGAAGAGGCGTTGCGCGAAGGGCGCCGGGCGATGGGCCTTATGCCCATTGCCAAGCATCCGCTCGATGGGCTGAATGTGCTGCACTCTTTTGCCTGGATTTGTGCTTGGACTGGCGAGCGCGAACTCGCGATCCAGCAACTCGACATCCTGGCAAAACTTCCCGGAGGAATAACCTATGGTCAACTTCGTTTGAGCCCGGCGTGGGATTCTCTCCACGGCGATCCGCGCTTCGAAAAAATCGTCGCCGATCTCGCGCCAAAGAAGTAACTCTTGGCCGCGGGTCCAAGGGAGCAGACCTAGCTTAGCAGTTCTTCCAGTTCTTCGGTCGTTAGGCCGTTCATGAGCGGTTCTTCGCTGTCGATGGCGGCGTCGATCGCGGCGCGTTTTTTCTCCTGCAACTTGAGGATTTTTTCTTCGACGGTGTCGCGGGTGATGAGCTTGTAGGCAGTGACGACGCGCGTCTGACCGATGCGATGGGCACGGTCGGTCGCCTGTGCTTCCACCGCGGGATTCCACCAGGGATCGAAGTGGATGACGGTGTCGGCGGCGGAGAGATTGAGGCCGACGCCGCCGGCTTTGAGGCTGATAAGAAAGACGGGGATGGCGTGATCGTTCTGGAAGCGGTTCACTTCTTCCTGCCGATGCTTGGTCGAGCCGTCCAGGTAACAATACGCGAGCTGGCGTTCCTCCAAACGATCGCGCACGAGGTGGAGCATGGTGACAAACTGGCTAAAGACGAGAACGCGATGGTCGCCGTCGATCGCTTCGCCGAGGAGTTCATCGAGTAGTTCGAGCTTGGCGGAGGGGTCTTCCTTTTCGAGGCCGACGAGGCGGAGATCGCAACAGACTTGGCGGAGGCGGAGCAAGCCAGTGAGCATTTTCATCCGCTGGGCGCCGGCGCTTGTCTCTTTCGTCGTGCGGGAGCGACCGAGCCCACTCTGGATTTCTCGCAAGAGCGCGTCGTAGGCGCTGCGCTGACTACTCGTTAGGCTGCATGGAACGACTTGTTCGATCTTCTCCGGCAGGTCCTTGGCGACATCGCGTTTTCGGCGTCGCAGCAGAAACGGTTGCAAGCGGCGCGAGAGCCGACGCTGCACTTCAGGCGCGGCGCCGCGCGCGAGCGGGAGTTCGTAGCGTTCGCGGAAATCCTTGTGCGGTCCCAGATATCCGGGGAGCGCGAAGTTCATGATCGACCAAAGATCGCGGACGGAATTTTCCATCGGCGTGCCGGTGAGGACGAAGCGGTGCTGCGCGCGCAACGCGAAGGCGGACTGCGCGTTTTGCGTCTCGGGATTTTTGATGTGCTGCGCTTCATCGAGGACGGCGGCCGAGAACTGCACGTCGCGCAATTGCTCGATGTCGCGCCGCAGCAGCGCATAGCTGGTGATGACGATGTCGGCGTCGGCGATGGACTTAAAGAGTGCGGCGCGGTTCGCGCCCTCGAGCATGAGCGTTTTCAATTCGGGCGTGAATTTTTGCGCTTCGCTCTGCCAGTTAGTCACGAGCGAGGTTGGACAAACGATTAGCGCCGGGCCATTGCCTTGATGCGCGCGGAGAAAGGCGAGCGCTTGCACGGTTTTGCCGAGGCCCATCTCGTCCGCGAGGATGCCGCCGAGATTGTTCGCCGCGAGCCGCGTGAGCCACTCGAAGCCGGCGAGCTGGTATTCGCGCAAGGTTTTCGTGAGCGCGCCCAGTTTCTTCCTGGCGCCGCCGACGGGCGCGTTGGCGCTGGTAATGAACTTCTTCAGCGCTTCGCGCCGATCGGCGATAGCCGAGCCGAGTTCGCGCGCGGTTTCTTCGACGTAAGGCGCGTGTGCGCGGTTGATGCGGTAAAGGCCGGGTTGCGTCTGCGCCGGATCGCAATCACGGATGACCTGCTCGAAATCGTCCAAGCCAGCGGTGTCGATGATGGCGAGGCGACCATTGCGCAGCCGCGTCTGCGACTGGCCGGAGCGAAGGAGTTGCTGAATCTCGGCGTTGGAGAATTCCTGTCCGCCGGGCGTGACTAACGAGTAGCGCACTTCGAACCAATCCTGGCCCGATCCCACAATCTCCAGCCGCGGGGTGACGCGCTCGATTTCGCCGGTCCACTTCTCGACCTGCGGGGTGAGGGTGACATTCCAAATCCGTTGGAGTTTCGGGTAATCGCTGGCAAAGAAACTAACGACCTGCATTTGTCCGTAGAGAACGAAACCGCCGGCATCGGTCCGCGCAAAACCGGCCTGCTCGAGCCGCTCGACGGCGGCGCGTTCCGCGGGCGTGTTGCGCTGCAAGATCCGAGCGGCATCGTTCGGATCACGGAAGAGGAATTGATCGTCCTCATGAGTAGCGGCTTTGAAGGAGGGACGAGAGCCGTAGGTGCAAAGCAGCTCGCCGGTGACGCTGCTGAGTGTGCCCGCCAGGCGCAGCGCGAAAACCGGAGCGGCGGGAACGACCTCGGGCAGGCGAACGCCTTCGTTCGTGCGAACGTCGAACGCTTCGCGCAGACGCGGAAGATCGAAGGCGAGAAATTTGAGGGCACGATCGCCTTCCAATTCGAGCGGACGATCGAGCAGATGCGCGGCGCCCGCCGGCAACGCTTCGCCGCAGCGGACAAACTCGTGTTGGCGGAGGAACCATGCATCGGTCGCGTTCCAGAGGAGCATGGTGTTCGGCATTGGTTTCGCTTTGACCGTGATGCGGCCGTTGGGCCGCTGCTCGAGTTCCAATTCGGGACGAACGATGACCGATGAGATTGTCACCGAAACCGTCTTACCGAAGGTGACGCGCGGATGATTCTGCAACGCTGGCAGGAGGCGGAGGAAGGCGTCGCGCGAGGAGGAAGCCATGCCGCTGGAGAAGAGCGCGGGAAAGGGGCGCAACCCGTCGATCAGGGCAAGGTCGCGTTCATCGGCGGCGAAGGTCGCGTTTTTCGGCAAGGCGGATAGCAGCGCGCGGTTCGCCCCAACCTGCGCCTCGACGACGAGCATGATCTGCGCTTTTGCCCAAGCCGACATGAAGTTCGGAGGCAGGATCAGATGTAGCTGCGCGAGTTTC
>JBBSEO010000026.1:0-14937 GCA_038239645.1 Chthoniobacterales bacterium
CCGGCAAGTCTTCGGCGTGAAGGTCCAACTCGACAATGCCGCGGGGAAGCTGCGCGCCGGGATGTCGGCCGACGTTTATTTCCCGGAGCCGCCGCAGAGCTGAGCCATCATGGAAGCCATGATCGAGTGCGAAGGCCTGACTAAACGCTTCGGGAATTTTACCGCGGTCGATCACGTGACATTTTCGATCGCCAAGGGATCGATCTTCGGCTTTCTCGGCCCGAACGGCTCTGGCAAATCGACCGTGATCCGAATGTTGTGCGGAATTCTCGATCCGACGGAGGGAACCGGGCGCATCGATGGGTACGACGTCTTGAAGGAGAGCGACGCAATCAAATCGAGGATCGGTTACATGTCGCAGAAATTTTCACTCTACGATGAGCTCACGGTGGACGAAAACCTCACGTTTTCTGGAAAACTCTACGGCTTGGAAGGCCGCCGGCTGCGCGAACGCCGGGAGGAATTAATCGGACTGACCCACCTGGAGCCGTACCTGCACCGGCGGGCGGCGTTGCTCTCCGGCGGTTGGCGCCAGCGCCTCGCGATGGCCTGCGCGCTCATGCATCAGCCATCGGTGCTGTTTCTCGACGAACCGACGGCGGGGATCGATCCCGTCGCGCGGCGCGAGCTTTGGGATTTGCTCTTCGAGTTTTCCGGGCGCGGCATGACGCTTTTTGTCACGACGCATTACATGGACGAGGCGGAACGTTGCTCGCACGTCGGCTACATTTACATGTCGCGTCTGATCGTCTGCGGCGAACCGGACGACCTGAAGCAGTTGCCGGAGGTGAATCCGCCGGGAACACGCCGGCTCGATGTGACCTGCGACCATGTCACGACCGCACTGCAGGCGATCAGGCCGATGCCTGGAATTCAAGCGGCCACTGTTTTCGGCCAATCCATGCACTTGCTCGTGGCGGACACGCTTTCGCAGGAACAGATCGAAACGAAGCTGCGCGCCGTTGGCATTTCGCACGCGGACATTCATGAGATCGGTCCCTCCCTCGAAGACGTCTTCGTTGCGCTGACGGCGAAACACGCCCCCAAAACAGAGAAAGCCGCATGAAGGCATTTCGCGGTCTCAACGCCATCCTTTTCAAAGAGTTTATCAGCGTCTGGCGCGATCCGATGACGCTCTTCTTCATGTTCTTTCCGCCGCTGGTGGAGATGATCGCGTTCGGCTACGCGCTCGATAACGACGTCAAGCACATGGGAATGGTGATCCTAAACCAGGATCGCACGGTCGAGAGCCGCGAATTCATTGATCGCTTCGTCAACACCGAGACCTTTCGCGTGATCGGCGAAGTCCGGAACGTGGAACAGATGGCGAGCGAGATTCGAAAGGGACGCGCCTATGTGGGACTGCAAATTCCGCCCCAGTTCACCCAAAACTTGCGCGCCGGCTATCCGACGCAGGTGCAGTTGTTGATCGACGGGTCGAATTCCACCACCGCCTTGCAGGCCTTGAACACGGCGCTGGGTCTGGCGTTGCAACAATCGGTCGAAACGCTCCTGCGCGAGAGCGGCCGCACGGCGCCGCCGATCGAAGTGCGGCCGCAAATGCTCTATAACCCCACGATGAGGAGCCCGAATTTTTTTGTCCCGGGCGTGATCGGAATCGTGCTACAGATCGGAACGACTTTTGCCACGGCGATGGCAGTGGTGCGCGAACGCGAACGCGGCACTCTCGAACAACTTCTCGTTAGCCCGCTCAGTCGCTGGGGACTGATGCTGGGCAAGCTGGTGCCCTATCTTTGCATCGGCATGACGATGGCGCTGCTCCTTTACGCAATCATGCGCTTCGTCTTCGCGGTGCCGATCGCTGGCAACGTTTTCGCTCTCGTCGGCAGCACCGTGATCTACGTCTTCGCACTGCTGAGCCTGGGTCTACTCGTCGCGACGAAAGCAGAAAATCAAATGCAGGCACTGCAAATGTCGATGACATTCATTCTACCCAGCGTCTTCTTTTCCGGCTTCATCTTCCCGCGTGAAACGATGCCGTGGATCTTCTATGCTCTCGGTTCGATCATTCCCACGACTTATTTTATCGCGCTGAGCCGGGCGATCATCCTGCGCGGAGCCCACCTCGGCGAATACTGGCCGAACCTTGCCATCATGGCAGGAATGGCGGTGGCGCTCTTTTGTTTCTGCGCTCTCCGCTTCCGGCGGAAAATCGGCTAACGTTTTGGCTCTTCCTTCGGCTTTTTGCCGACAGAATGCTCGAGGTAAACCTTAACCCGGGTGAACTCCTTCTTGAACCCGGTCGTGAAATCGTGCGGCCCGTATTCGAACAACACAATGAAACAGAAGGTGAAGAAAGCGAAAAGAAGCAGCCAGAAGAGCCCTCGGATGAGCGACATGGACGCGATGCTAATACACCTGCCCGCCACGGTCAACGGCGGCACTTGCGACCGCGCGTCCGCCAGCCTATATCAACGTCCGCGCAACACCGCGGTCTTTCGTTAACGGGTAGGTTCCGGAGTGGCCAAACGGGGCAGACTGTAAATCTGCTGGCTTATGCCTTCGCTGGTTCGAATCCAGCCCTGCCCACTTCCTTACCGGCGCTTCTTCCCGCTGGCTTTCCGCTTCGCCTTGGCTGCACCGCGAGCTGGTCGCTTCGCTTTGCGAGCGGGGCGCGACTTCGCCCTGGCGCGCAGCTTCGATTTCACCGCCCCGCGGCGCGCGGATTTCTTCGCGGCACGGACGACGCGTTTAACCGCTTTTTTCGCCTTGGAGCGAGCCGGAGACTTCTTCGCCGGAGATTTTTTCTTGGCCTTGCGCGACGGAGCCACCTTTTTCGCGACTGCTTTTTCCGCCCGGTGGGCAGTGCGTTTGGCGACCGCCTTGACCGTTCGGACTGTGGCCGGCTTCGAAGCCGCCCGTCCAGCCAGCGCGCCGATCACGCCTCCGACGACAGCGCCAATTGGCCCGGCTACGCTGCCCACGACCATTCCCGTCGCGGCACCGGCACCTGTCTTCGAAATTGGCGGGATGTCGATGTTTTCGTTCGATGCTTGCGCAGGCTCGGCGGGCGGATTCGTTTCTTCAGTCATATGGGATTCCTTGGTTGAACTCTGATATTTTATTCGGATTCGAGGCGCTCAGTTGTCGCTCCGCCTAGGTCGATTTAGCAAACAAAAAGCGCTCGCCGAAACGAGCGCTCTGTTTTCCTGGCTGGAATTTGTCCTAGCGCGAGCCACGGTCGCCTCGGCCGTAGCCGCCACCGCCTCCACCGCCGCCGCCACCACCATAGCCGCCGCCGCCACCACCGCTGCGGCCTCCACCACCGCCGGCGCCGCCGTAACCGCGGCCACCGCCGCCGCCGCCATAGCCACCCCCGCCACCACCGCCGGGCGGACGCGCTTCCCGTGGGCGCGCTTCATTCACGGTCAAGGCACGGCCTTCGACGGTCTTACCGTTGAACTGCTGAACGGCATTCTGCGCATCCTGCTCGTTCGTCATCGTCACGAAAGCGAAGCCGCGCGACTTGCCCGTGAATTTATCTTGCATGAGCATGACATCCTGCACCGCACCAGCCTGTGCAAAGAGGTCCTGAAGGTCGGTCTCTGTCGTGTTAAACGAAAGGTTTCCAACGTATAACTTGGTTCCCATCTGAGTTTATTCTGGAAAACGCGACGAGGTCACTGTTCCCGGTAATCGGATTTCAAACTGCCACTGAATAAACTCAACTGACAATTCACCAACTGCCCGACGCTGTTTTCTTGCGGCCTTTTATGTTCTTTTGCCAAGAAACGCAACAACAAACCAGCTAGGATTACGCTCTATTTTCCATAGATGAAATCCGCTCCCGAACCGCCCCTTTCCCGACGCGTCGCGATCGTCGGTGCCGGCATCGTCAGTCCGCTCGGTTTTGGCCTCGCGGAAGCCGACGAGGCGTTGCGTTCTGGGCAAGACCGGGTCGCCCCGGTGACCTCGTTTTCCGTCGATAAAACGCGCTGCAAGACCGCCGCCGCCGTGGACGATACGCGCCTGCTGGAAGGCCGGCGGACGCGCCGCGAACGGCGCCTGCATCGCGTCTCGCACATGGTCGTGGATGCGCTCGATGAGCTGCTGCAAACCTCGGGGAATTTCCAGCCGCAGATCGCCATTGTCGGCACCACGAGCGGCGGCATGACTTTCGGCGAACGTTTCTACCGCTCCCTCGCCCAGGAAGATTCGCGCGCGCCAGGCTGGATTGCCAATTATCCACCGCAAAAAGCCATCGTCGATGCGCTGGAAAAATTCTCGATCGACGCGCCGGTCCAGGTCATTGCCAACGCCTGCGCTTCCGGGACGAACGCGATCGGACAGGCCTTCGCTGCGATCCGCGCCGGGCGCTACGATCGCGTCCTGACCGGTGGCTACGACGCGATCTCGGAACTGGTGTTCGTCGGTTTCGATTCGCTTCAGGCCTCGACCCCGGAAAAGATCCGGCCCTTCGATGCGGAACGCTCCGGCATGGTCCTCGGGGAAGGCGCGGCGTTGCTCGCGCTCGAGGAATGGGACATGGCCTCGGCGCGCGATGCTGAGATTCTGGGCGAGATTGTCGGCTACGGCATTTCGACTGACAATCATCACCTCACCCAGCCGAATCCCGACGGCAACGGCGCGCGGCGCGCGATGCAAGGCGCGCTCGAAACCGCCGGGCTGGCACCGGAGAAAATCGGCTACATCAACGCGCACGGCACCGCCACGCTTTTCAATGACGCCGCGGAAGGAAAAGCAATCAGCGAACTGTTCGACCAAGTTCCCGTCAGCTCGACCAAAGGGATGATGGGGCACTCGCTCGGCGCTGCCGGCGCGATCGAGGCGCTTTTTTCGCTTATCGCGCTGCGCGGGCAATTCCTGCCGCCGAACATCAATTTCCGCAGCGCGGATCAGCCCCTCGCCATTATCGCAAACGAAGCGCGTGAGGCGGATTTCGAATACGCGCTTTCCAACTCGTTCGGCTTCGGCGGCACCAACGCCTCGATCATTCTGCGAAAGGTCGACGCGTGATCACCTACCTGGGCCGTTGCAGTTGGGTCACGCCGCTGGGATGCGACGTCGATGACGTTTGGAGAAGAATGAACGCCGATGAACGCGCGCCGCTTTCTTCCATCACCGATTCGGACATCGGCCGGGAATATTTTGTCCACCGCATTTCCGCGGAAGCGGCGCGAACACTGGCCAATCACCCCCGGCTGCGCCGAGTGAGCGCGATTTCGCGTTTCGCCGCGACTGCCGGGCTCGCCGCCCTCGAAGGCACAAACCTTCCGCTCGAACGCATCGCGCTTGTCTTCGCCATTTCCAACGGCGGCGTGATTTACACCCGCCGCTTTTACGCCGAGATCGCGAAGGCGAATACCGCCAGTCCGCTTTTGTTCCCGGAGACAGTTTTCAACGCCCCTGCGAGTCATCTCGCCGCGATTCTCGGTCTGACGGGCGCCTCTTACACCGTCGTCGGCGATGGGGCTGTCGGCGTGAGTGCGTTGAAACTGGCGGAGGACTTGCTGCACACAATCGATATCGATGCCTGTCTTGTGGTCGGCGCAGAAGAAATTGATCCGCTGGTTTGCGAAGCCTACCGGCGCTGGCATCTGCTTTGTCACCCGCCGGCTTCCAAAACGGGGATGACGCTGAGTGAGGGCGCCGGCGCCGTGCTGCTGACAAGATCGGAACAGGAATTCCGCGTCAGCGCGATCGATCACGGGACGAATTATTTTCGGCGCTCGGAATTGCCAGCGAAAATGCGTCGCGTCGCCGCGAATCTGGCCTGTCCGCCCGGCGTGGGGAGCGCCAATGGAACCTTTCTTGACGACGCGGAAGAAAAGGCCTTCGGGCAGGTCCTCTACTCGCCGAAAAAATTCCTTGGCGAGAGCGTCGGCGCTTCAGTTCTTTGGCAACTTATCGCCGCCCTCCAATTCCTGCGAAACGCCGCCGGTCTTGCCGAAATCAGCGCGATCGCCACCGGCGTCAACCAGCAACTCGGCGGGTTTTCTTTGGCTCGTTAAACGAAGCGCGTGAGTCCATTGCCCTTTACTTCAGATTCGGATAACGTGCTGGGCGCGATGCGAAAGTGGGCGGCGACCCTTTTTTTATTGGCTCTGACAACAGGGATCTCGCGCGCACAAGCGCCTGACCTCAGCGGGGCGAAAAATCAACCAATGGAGATCACTTCCAGCGGTGAAACCCATTACGAGGACAATGTCGCGACGGCCCACGACAACGTTGCCATTCACATGGGTGACACGGACATTTACGCCGACTCCGCCCGCTACGATGCCAAGACGCACGAAGTCTCCGCCGAAGGCCACGTCCGGATTTATCACGAGGACAAACTCTATCTCGCGGAGCGAGGCGTTTATAACACCGACACGAAGGAAGTGCGGACCGATAACATGCTCACCTCCTCCGCTCCGTATCTGCTGGGCGGGGAATCGTTGCATGGTTTTTCCGACGGTCACTACGAAGTTCGCGATGGCACCTTCACGACCGACGACCAGCAAAATCCGGATTTCCATTTCCACGCCCGGAAGGTGCGCATCTATGAAAATGACCGCGTCGTTTTTCAGAATGTCACTTTCTACATCGGCAAGGTTCCCGTTTTCTGGTGGCCCTACCTCTACCAATCGCTCAACGACGCGTTTAGTTTCAGCGTTTCGCCCGCCTACCTCAGTTCCTGGGGAGCATCTCTGCTCACCCAGGTCACCTTTCCGATTACCGAAAAAATCAAGGGTCGCCTGCGGCTCGATTATCGGCTTCGTCGCGGCGTGGCCATTGGTTTCGAGTCCGAGATTACCTACGGCAAAGATGATAACAGCTACGCCAAACTAACGACTTACTTCCTCGAGGATCAGAACCCGCTGATCAATCGGACTTCCCTGCCCCGCGGCGATCTCGGGGCGAGCCGGTATCGCGTGGGTTTGGAGGACCGGACGGAATTTACCGATGACATCTACGGGATCGTGGATGTGACCAAGCTCAGCGACGCCTACGTCATGCAGGATTTCTACCAGAGTGAGTTCCGCATCAATCCCGTGCCCGACAACGTTGTCGCCCTGACCAAGGTCGATCCGATTTACACGCTGACCGCGCTGGCTCGGTTTAACCCGAACAACTTTTTCGACGCGACCGAGCGACTGCCGGAAGTCGCGCTCGACGTCAAACGCACGCCGCTTTTCGGATTGCCGATTTTTTACGAAGGCGAAACCAGCCTCGCGTTTTTGCATCGAAGTTTTCCAGTCGCTTCCAGTTTCGAAGACTACGGCACTTTCCGCGCCGACAGCTTCCATCAATTACTCTATCCCAATACTTACTTTGGCTGGCTGAGCATCATCCCGCGCGCAGGCTTTCGCGCCACCTATTACGATAAAACGCGCGATCTCGGGACGACGCTCTTCACCCCTGATTCAAACCCTCTTATTCCATCCTTTATTGTCCCCGACCCGAGTCGAGATCCGGCCCTGAGCTCACCGTTGGTCTACGGGGGCGAGACCGTGCGCACAATTTTTAACGCCGGAGTCGAGGCCTCCTTCAAGATTTCGCGGGTGTGGGAAGACGCTCAGAGTCGCGCCCTCGGCCTTGATGGCCTCCGCCATGTCATCCAGCCGTTCACGAATTTCTCCTACGTTTCCGATCCGGGCTCCGACCCATCTTCCATCCTCCAGTTCGATCGTTATCAGCCGTCCACGAAATTGCGCCCGATCGATTTCCCCGATTTTACCTCCATTGATTCGATCGATCGCTGGACCGTCTGGCGGCTCGGCGTGAATAATCGGCTCGAAACCCGGCGCGACGACGCCACCGTGACCTGGCTGGAGGTGCAGAGCTATTTCGACGTCAATTTCAAAAACCCCTACGACCGCACGCCCTACTCAAACTTCTTTAACAAGATTCGATTCAATCCCGTGCCCTGGGCTTCGCTCGCGATCGACTCTCAGGTGCCGGCGTTCGACAAAGGATTTACCGAGGTAAACACGACGCTTTCGGTCCAGCCGATTTCAAATCTGCAACTGAATGTCGGCCATCGGTACCTGAATGAGAACCCGTTCTTCCTCAACAGCAGTCTTTTCACCATCGGCGGCTACTACCGCATCGACGACAACTGGGGCGTGGGCGTGCAGGAACAATACGAAGCTTCGACCGGGCTGTTGGAACAACAGCGCTACTCGCTCTACCGCGATCTTTCAGGCTGGGTGGCGTCGGTCGGCGCCGTGGTCCGCGACAATGGCGGCGTGCGGGAATACGGCGTGCTATTCACCTTTACCCTGAAAGCCTTCCCGAAGTTCGGTTTCGACCTGAATTTCGACCCCGGCAATGCCGGGCAAAATTAATCGCGCCGGCTGCAGGATGGGGTAGCGTGCGCGCTTCAGCGAAGAAAATGAACATTTGCATCATTGGGTCTGGTTATGTGGGTCTGGTCACCGGCGCGTGTTTCGCCGAGGTCGGTCACAAGGTCATTTGCGTCGATAACGACCCACGAAAGATCGAGACCCTGCGTGCCGGGAAGGTCCCGATTTACGAGCCCGGCCTCGAAGAGATCATTCATCGCAACGTCAACGCCGGCCGTTTGCATTTTACCGGCAGCATTCAGGAAGGCGTTGATCAGTCACTGATCATTTTCATCGCGGTCCCCACGCCTCCGCAGGAAGACGGCAGCGTTGATCTTAGCTTCATCGAAAAGGTCGCGCGCGAAATCGCGGGCGTTCTCACAGATTACCGCGTCATCGTCGATAAGAGCACTGTCCCCGTGAAAACTGGTGAGAAGGTGGCGGAATCGATCAAGCGCTACAATCGGCACGGCGCGAAGTTCGACGTCGTGAGCAATCCGGAATTTCTCCGCGAAGGGTGTGCCGTTGGTGATTTGATGAAGCCCGATCGGATCGTGATCGGCGCGCAGAGCGAACAGGCGATCGATCTGATGAAGAAAGTCTACGAGCCGTTCATGGCGCCGATTCTGGTGACTGATATCAACAGCGCGGAGTTGATCAAACACGCGGCCAACTCGTTCCTCGCCCTAAAAATTTCCTACATCAACGCCGTCGCCGCCATTTGCGAAGCGAGCGGAGCTGATGTGGAAAAAGTGGCGGATGGGATCGGCATGGACAAACGCATCGGCCGCAATTTCCTCAACGCCGGCATTGGCTACGGCGGCTCCTGTTTCCCGAAGGATATCGCGGCGTTCATCACGATCAGTGATCAGCTCGGAGTGCCATTCACCCTTTTGAAAGAAGTGCAGCGGATCAACAACGATCAGCGCGAACGATTTGTGAAGCGCGTTCGTGAGGCGCTTTGGGTTTTGCAGGAGAAAAAAATCGCGGTCTGGGGACTGACCTTCAAGCCAGATACCGATGACACGAGGTCCTCGGTGGCGATCGACCTCGTCGCAGACCTCCTGCGCGAGGGTGCGCACGTTTCAGTTTACGATCCGAAAGCGATGGAGCGGGCGCGAGAAATTCCCGCGCTCCAGGGCGCGAAATTCTGCGCCTCCGCACTCGAGACGGTGCAGGACGCCGAAGCTCTGGTCATCGCGACGGAATGGCCGGAGTTTGCAAACGTCGATTTCCACGAGGTGAAGGCGAAAATGTCGACCCCGATTATTTTCGACGGTCGCAATTTGCTCGATCCCGCCACGGTGGAAAAATACGGCTTCCAGTATCATTCCATCGGGCGCGCGTCGGTTAAACCGTCGTAAACGCGCACGATGGCGCGTCCTTCCGCCCGCGAGGTCGCCGTCGAGGCGCTCAATCGTTGGCGACGTTCCAAGGAATTCGCCGACGCCATTCTTGCCCGAGCGCGTGCGGGGATATCCGAGGAGAGCGAGCGCGCCTTTGCGCAGGAGCTGTTTTACGGCGTTCTGCGCCATCTCACCCTGCTCGATGGATGGATCGCGCATCTCCGCCAGGATCACCTCGACGATGCGACGCGCGACCTGCTGCGACTTGGGCTCTACCAAATATTGTTCCTGGGCACGCCCGCGCACGCGGCCGTTCATGAGACGGTCGCGCTCGCTCCGACGAAAACCCGCGGGGTGGTGAACGGCATCCTGCGCCGGGCCCTACGCAAGGAGGACAGCCTGAGGGCATGGGCCAAGGCGGCGCCGCTCTCGGTGCGCGAATCACACCCTGAATTCCTCGTCGCCCGTTGGCAAAAGAACCTCGGAAAGGAGCACGCTGAGGCGCTGTGCCGCTGGAACAACGAACCGCCATTGCTTTACGCACGGGTCAATTCGCTGCGCGTCTCCGCAAAGGTTTTCCAGGAAACCAACCCAACCGCCGAGCCAATAACGGATCGTCCGGGATTTTTTCGCTGCGCGCGGTTACCGAGTGAATCGATTGGCCGGGGCGATTGTTATATCCAGGATCCGAGCACTGACCTTGCGGTTTCATTGTTGCAGGTTCGTGGCGGTGAAAGAGTGCTCGATGCGTGTGCGGCCCCAGGCGGCAAGGCCAGCTATCTCGCCGCACTGACTCAGAACGAGGCCCACCTGGTCGCGTGCGATTCGGCCCCGGAGCGAGTGGAACGGTTGCGACAAAACCTCGCGCGTTTGGGAGCCGAAGCGGAAATCTTTCAACACGACTGGATGACACGGCCAGAGCCCTCACTCCAGCCTTTCGACAAAATTCTCGTCGATGCTCCGTGCTCAAATACCGGGGTGATGCGGCGGCGAGTCGATGTGCGTTGGCGCCTGCGCCCGGAGGATTTTCTGATCGTGCAGGACAGACAACGACGAATCTTGCGTGAAGTCGCGCCCCTGTTGCTGCCGGGTGGCCGTCTGGTCTACAGCACCTGCAGTCTCGAGCCGGAGGAAAACGAAGATGTGGTGAATGAGTTTGTGAAGGAACATCCCGAGTTCGCCGCGATCGAGATCAAAAGCGTGCTGCCGTTTCGCGATGGGTTTGACGGCGCGTTCGCTGCGGTCTTGCATCGACGCGGCCCGATGGAATCCTAGGTGCTTATGCGTGACACACGTTTCGACAAACTCGCAGAAGTCCTGACCAGTTATTCCACCGAACTTCGCCGCGGAGAAAAGGTTCTGATCGATGCTTTTGACGTCCCGGATGAAATGGTGATCGCGCTGGTCCGCGCGACCCGGGCGCGTGGCGCGATGCCTTTCGTGCAATTGCAGCACGCGATCATCAGTCGCGAACTCGCGATGAAGACGGAGGAGAAGCAATTGAATTTCCTCGCCCGGCACGAGCTCGCGCGGATGAAAAAGATGGACGCCTACATCGCGCTTCGGGGAAGTCATAACATCACCGAACTGGCGGACGTGCCACCGGCGCAGCTGAAATTGATCGCGAAAAAAATGCGACCGGTGATCGATCAGCGCGTGGGAAAAACAAAATGGGTGGTGTTGCGCTGGCCGACGCCAGCGATGGCGCAACTGGCGGGAATGAGCACGGAACAATTCGAGGACCACTTCTTCGACGTCTGCACTTTCGATTACCGCAAATTGCAGCCCGGGATGCGCGCGCTCAAGGCTTTGATGGAAAAGACCGACCGGGTCGAGATCACCGGCCCGGGAACGGATTTGCGTTTCAGCATCAAAGGAATTCCGGCGGTGATTTGCGGGGGCGACCGCAATATTCCGGATGGCGAGGTCTTCACCGCGCCGGTCCGGGATTCAGTGCAAGGTTATGTCACGTTCAATGCGCCGACGGTTTATCAAGGCACCAACTTCGACAACGTGCGGCTGGAATTTGAAGACGGGAAAGTGGTGAAAGGCACCAGCAACGCGACGAAGAAATTGAATGAAGTGCTCGACGCCGACGCGGGCGCCCGCTACATCGGCGAATTTTCGCTCGGGTTTAATCCGCATATTCTCCATCCGATGCGGGACATTCTTTTCGACGAAAAGATCGCCGGCTCGTTCCATTTCACGCCCGGCCAGGCCTACGAGACCGCGGACAATGGGAATCGCAGCCAGGTGCATTGGGACATGGTAAACATTCAACGGCCCGACTACGGCGGCGGCGAAATCTGGTTTGATGGCAAACTCGTGCGCAAGAATGGCGAGTTCGTGCCCACAGCGTTACGTGCGCTGAATCGCCGCGAACTGTTGAAGGGAAAGAAAAAAGCCGCGCGAACGTAACGCGCGGCTTTTCGCAAACGAACTCTGGTTAGGCTCGGCGGACGCCGGCCGGGCTGAGTTGCATCATGGCAATCTCACCGCTGGGTCCCAGCTGCACACTCCCGATTTCAAAGGCAGGCGCGCTTTCCACTGCGCCCTGTCCCGTCCCCGGGAGTTGCACCAGGACGGTGCGACCGGTGGAATTCAGGATGATGCCGGCGATATCGAAGGACTGCGAAAACTCCACGGTCGTGATCTGAAAGGCAGCCGTGACCAGGACGGAAGCCTGACCCTGTTGCTGCGGGGTCAATTGCACCGGCGCCGATTCCTGAGCGGACATCAACTGCAGACCCGAGATGCTAAACGACGCCGATGAGAGCGACGGCGGCTTTTGCTGCTGCGACGGGTTCAGGCGCATTTGCCCGAGGCTGCCCGGGCCAGGCTGAACCCGCGCCACTTCGAAGTTCACCTGCAGATTCATCGGCGAACCCTGCTGCTGCTGCGAAGGCGCGAGGCGCATCGTGACGACTTTCGAGACCGGCCGCAATTGCAGAGAACCCATCTTGAAAGAGGGCGTGAGTTGCATAGACGCGATTTCGCAGGAAAAGGTGATCTGCACCGCCGTGTGCATTCCGCCAGGTTGGCCCTGAGGGGCGCCACCGGGGCTGGGAATCGGGGCGGCGACACCGGGCTGAGAGGTGGGCGTGCGAATAACGGGGGATGCTGGTGTTTGTGTATCTGACATGGGTTCGGTGTTGGTAGGTTGTTGCTGAAAATCTGCGGTCGGCGCCGCCATAGCAGTCGCACCGGCAAGGCCGCTAATCAACGTCGCCGGGCTCCATTGCGCGGGAATTTCTTCGTCGGCCTGGTTTGCGGTCGCGACGATTGGCTCATCGAGCGGTGCCGCGAAATCGCCCTCGACGGCGGGCTGGAGTTCTTTGACCGGCGCGACTTCGAGAGCAGCGGGGGCAAAAGCAGCTGCTGAGTCTTCTGCGAGGTCAGACGAATCCGGGAGAGGTTCAGTAAGCGGAACCGTTTCGACCAGATCTTCCGGAGTCGTATCGGCCGGATCCGCCGGCGCGGAAAAATCCGCAGCCTCCGTTGTCGGAGTTTGTTCAGAAATTGGCTGGTCGTCGAAAATCGATTCCGCTGCTGCTTCGTGTGAGGCAGTTTCCTCTGGCGCCGAAACAGGCATCGCAATTTCGGCTGCGGGCGGCGCAACGGCTTTTGTCGGCGGATAAGCCGTAGCGGCTTCGAGGTTTTCGACCGGCATGGCAGACGCAACGGTTTCGACAGGAGCAAAGGGAGGCGCGAAACCGGTGTCGAGAGAAACCGGAGCAAAAGTTGTTTCCATCGTCATCGCCGGAACTGGCGGCGCAAATTCTTCGGGTCCAATCGCGCCAGCGATCGCAATCGGTTGCTCAATCACGTCGCCAACGGCGGATTCATTAGGCGTATCCGTCACTTTGGCGTGCCCATTGGCAGCGACCGCAGGCTCAAGCAAAGGCGCCGCCTCGACTGGAACTCGCTTGGCCACGGGCACAACACCGCGACGAATCGAGGGCTCGGAGCCTTTCAGCTGCAACGAAACCCGGCGAGGACCGCCGCCCAAAGCAGCGCTCCCACCATTATTCGTCAGCGGAACAGGTCCATCGAGTCCGCCAGATCGACTGCCGGCAAATCCCGCCCGGGCGCGCGGAACAAAAAACCAGGCGGCGAGCGCAATTCCGCCGCCCGCCAGGAGCAGCAAAAGCAAAGGTTTCGGACCGGTCAAATGATCGAGCCGTTCGCCAAGGCTGGAATGCTCGGCCTCCTTCGATGGCGCGTTCGCGGCGACAACTGGCGGCGGGAGCGCCGGCGCGCTCTTCACGGCTGGGACAGCCTCCGGCGTATTTGCCGGGGTTGGGATCGAGGCCGAGTTCGCCGCCCCATTTCCGTCGATTACGACTGGATTCTTCGGCGGCTCGGGGGCGCTTGAGGCCGTCGCTTCGCCAGCCGGTTTGGGTGGCGCTGTATCGACCGAAGTCGCTGGGATAATCGCCGCGGGCGATCCGCTCGCGGCCGCGATCTGCGGCGATACGGGCGGCGGCGCCTGCGCCAAGGTCAAAGCGGGAGACGTTTCATCCGCCTTTCGGTCCGCTCCCGGAATCGGGCTCGGTTCTATTGCGGGTCCCGCCGAATCGGCGCCGCTCGAAGCGACCGCGGCCGCACCAGGCGCTGGCGACATGTTCGCGGCGGTGCTCTTCAACCAGCCGAGTTCGTAAAACGAGGAGCCGTACACTGTGTTCGCGGACAGTGGATAAATTTTCCTGGCGGACGAGACCCAATCGTTCGCCTTGTCTTTGTTCCCGTGCTGAAATTCCCACGCGGCCTGGGCATAATAGAGCGCCGGGGTATCGCCGCTGAACTGGAATTGCTCCATCGTCTTCTGGGCCTTGCTGTCGCTTCCTTCGAGCAACTGGGTCATGAAGATCCTGAATTTAATTAGCTGCATCGCCTGATTTTTGTCGCCGGCAGGCGTTTGCTTGGCGAGCGCCTCGAAACGGCTGCGCGCCTTCGCGTATTCTTTTTGCCGAAAGGGAATGTCCGCGAGGTTGAATTGCGCCTCGCGGAAATTCTTATCGGCTTTCAGCGCCTTGTTGAAAAACTCCTCGGCTTCAGAATATTTTTTCTCCTCGAGCGCGATTTCTCCGCGCAAATTCAGGGTCGCAGCCTTCTTCGGCTCCGCTGCGTCCGCCTCGGCGGCGAGGGTCGCCGCACTCTCAAAATTCCGCTGCTCGTAGGCCATCTGCGCCTGCTCGAATTTCGTCCGGACAGCCTCTCCCTTTCGCGCCACTCGTTCTTCGGGCGAGAGGAGCTGCAGGGCTGCGCGTTGTTGACCG
>JBBSEO010000027.1:0-14611 GCA_038239645.1 Chthoniobacterales bacterium
ATGGTGAGTTCGAAAGTGATCGGCACGAAAGCCGGCCAGCTGTGCGGCGGGCGACCACCGACGTTGAGCCGGTAAGAGACGGTCGCGGAATACCACTGCATGAAATAAGCGGTGAGCGTGCCGCAAATTCCACCGAGAAGGACGATGAACGGGATTTTCGTTTTGTGAAAACCAATCGCTTCGGCGACGCCCTCAACCGCGTAGGGACTATAAGCATCCATCTTGCGATAACCGGCGTCATAAGCGGCGCGGGACGCGTGCAGTAATTGCTCCGGCTCGTCGAACTCTGCCATGATGCCGTGCAAATTTTCGCTCATCGGGCCGGCTCCTTCTTTTTGTGCACGAGGTCGCGCATCTCACTCATCGAGATCGCGGGCAGCACGCGCAGGAAGAGGAAAAAGAGGGTCGAGAACAAACCCATCGAACCGATGAAAGTCATCCAATCCCAGCGCGTGCCGTGAAACATTCCCCAAGCCGAGGGCAGAAAGTCGCGGTGCAGACTTGTCACCACGATGACGTAGCGCTCGACCCACATCCCGACGTTGACCAGGAGCGAAATAGCAAAGAGCCAGCCTGGATTGGTTCGAATGCGCTTAAACCACAACGCCTGCGGAACTACCACGTTGCAGAAAATCAGCAGCCAATAGGCGGGCGCGTACGGGCCGAACATGCGATTTAACGACATGTAGATCTCGAATTTGTCGTCGCTATACCAGGACATGAAGGCCTCCGAGAGATAGCCCTGGGTCACGATGAGGCCGGTCACGAGCATGACCTTGGCGCTGTTCTCGAGATGCCGGAGGGTAACGAAATCCTCGAGGTGATAAAATTTTCGGATCGGGATCGCGAGGGTCAGCACCATGGCGAAGCCAGAGAAAATCGCGCCCGCGACGAAATAGGGCGGGAAGATGGTGGAATGCCAGCCAGGGACAATCGCGATCGCAAAATCCATCGAGACCACGCTATGGACGGAGAGAACGAGCGGGGTCGCCAGACCGGCGAGGAGAAGATAGAGGGTGTGAAATCGCTTCCAGTGTCTGGCCGACCCACGCCAACCCAGGGCAAGAATGCCGTAGGTCAATTGCAGCGGCCGCCGCGTCGTGCGGTCGCGCATGGTGGCGGCGTCGGGAATCAGCCCCACATACCAAAACATCAGCGAGACGAGCAGGTAGGTGCTAACGGCGAAGACGTCCCAAACAAGAGCGCTCCGCCATTGCGGCCACATTCCCATCGTGTCCGGATACGGCAGCAGCCAGTAAAAGACCCAGGGGCGACCGAGGTGGAGCAAAGGGAAAATTCCAGCGCAGGCGACAGCAAACAAAGTCATGGCTTCGGCGAAACGATTGATCGAGGTGCGCCAATCCTGGTGCAGCAACAAAAGAATGGCTGAGATAAACGTGCCGGCGTGACCGATCCCGATCCACCAAACGAAGTTGGTGATGGCGAAGCCCCATGCCACCGGAATGTTAAGGCCCCAGATGCCGACCCCCTTGAGGAAGAGCCAGCCAATACAGAAATTGAAAAGGAGGAGGAGGACGAACGCGACGGCGAAACCAAGAATCCAACCGCGATGCAACGGCCGCGCCAGCACAACGTCGGCGATCTTCTTCGTCACTGCGGCGCTGTCGTAGCCGGGTTGAACAACAGGCTCGGTCACGAAGGTGTTCATGTCGTTAGATCCTCCAGTTCCGGATTGGGGTTGCGCACGCGTGCGAGATAGGTCGTGCGCGGACGCGTGTTCAGTTCCGCGAGCAACCCATAGTTGAGGGGAGAGCGGCGTAACTTCGCGGCCGCGCTGCCGGCGTCATTGAGGTCGCCAAAGACAATCGCTTCCGCCGGGCAAGCCTGCGCACAGGCTGGGATGATTTCGCCGTCGCGAATTGCCCGATCTGCCTTTTCCGTTTCAATTTTCACCGCGTTGATCCGCTGAACGCAATAGGTGCATTTTTCCATCACCCCGCGCGTGCGCACGCTGACATTGGGATTACGCATGAGCTTGCGCGTGATCGGCACTTCAAACTGGTTCGCGTCCCACTCCAGAAAATTGAAGCGCCGCACTTTGTAGGGACAATTATTCGAGCAGTAGCGTGTGCCGATGCATCGGTTGTAGACCATCTGGTTCAGGCCTTCGCTGCTGTGGACGGTGGCGGCGACGGGGCAGACCAGCTCACACGGGGCGGTTTCACAATGCATGCAGGGTACCGGTTGATGATACGTGCGAGGATTCGTTAGCTCATCGGCCCGATCATAGTAGCGATCGATCCGAATCCAGTGCATCTCGCGATTAAGCGCCACCTGTTCCTTGCCCACGACCGGAATGTTGTTCTCGGCCTGACAGGCGATCGTGCATGTGCCGCAACCGATGCAGGCGTTGAGATCAATCGACATCCCCCACTTGTGCTGTCGGTAGGGAACGTTCGGATACAACGTCTCATCTTCCCGCGGCGGCGGCTCTTCCGGCCGGGCGATTTCCTGCGGCGACTGCTGAAATTGCGCGAGCGTGCCGACCCGCACCTGCTCGCGTTCGTGCATGTCCCAATGATGCTGAGTCGTGACGAAGGGATGCGTATCCCCGGTCTTTTCGATTTCCAACCCAGGTCCGCCCCAGAAAGCGTCGGAAGTCCGAAGGGCAGAGGCGTTAAAACCAACCCCATCGCCAACGCTGCCGGCGCGAGTGCGCCCGAAACCCAAGTGAACCGTGACGCAATCGTCCGCCTGGCCGGGCAAAATCCAAACCGGGGCGCGGAGGCTGCGCCCGCGGAATTTCAAATTCACCACGGCACCCTCCCCGAGGTGAAAGCGCTGCGCCGTAGCCGCACTGATCATCGCCGCATTGTCCCAAACAATTTTCGTTAGCGGCTCGGGAAATTCCTGCAGCCAGGCATTATTGGCGTAACGGCCGTCGAGCAGCTGCCGGCTGGGACGAATGAAAAGATGGAGAGAATCCGGCGCGGCCGGTGGCGCGTCGGGAAGGGAGACCGGCGGCGGTAACGCCGGCGCACGATTGGGCGTGACGACTTGGAACTCGGCCAAGCCATCGTGCAGCGCCTTGCGCCAGACCTTCTCAAAATTTGCGACCGGTAGCCGTTGTTGCCAGAAACCACGCACGATTTCATAACCATTTGTCGGAGAATCTTCCAGCAGCGCGGAAAGAAGCTCGTGCCGCGAGTGGCCGCCAAAGAGCGGATCGATCATGGGTTGCGTAACCGTGATGGTTCCGTCCAGCGCGCGGGCGTCGCTCCAGCTTTCGAGCGTGTGCGCTTCCGGGACATGCCAGCGGCAGGCCGCGCCGGTTTCGTCGTGATAAAGCCCGAGGTGAATCGTGCGCCGGATTTTGGGCAACAGTTCGACAAGGCCGCAATCAGCCGGCGCGTCGTAGACCGGATTGCCGCCCAGGATGAGCAACGTCTCGACCTTACCGACGTTTATCTCGGCCACGAGCTCACGGAGATCTCGCGCGCTCGTCGCCAGAGCAATCGGGTAATCTACGGTCGCGCCGACGTTGCCGAGCGATTCGTTTAGTTGACGGGCGCTCGTCTGCAACGCCGCCGAAGCGAATTCGTCCGCCACGACGACGCATCTCTCCGCATGCGCACGCAGATCCCGCGCGATCGCCGGGGCAAACTTTGAAGGGCCGCCGCCGGCAATCAGGTCGCGGACAAATTGTTCCAGTTCAGCGGGCCGCAGACGAATGCGATGATCCGCCATCGTCCCCGTCAGGGTCGGGGTCGATTCCGCGACGTAGAGCCGACTCATCTTCTCGCCGGGCCGACGGGACCGCGCGAAGTCGCGGGCATAACGAATACTCGCCGGCCCCAAACTAACGAAATCCGCGCCGAGCGACAGAATCAATTCGGCCTTCTCGAAATGATAGAGCGCGGCGGGAGCGAGACCGAGCGGATCAAATTGGTGCCACTTTGCGGCAGGATACTTGGCCAGGAATCGCGAAATCTGGTCGAGGAGGGTGGGCGAGGTTTCGTTTCGCGTGAGCAGGCGCAGACCGGCGCCGCCGTTTGTCTTCCACAGCTGTGCCGCCACCGCCAATTCTCCGACCACCGCATCCCACGTGGACGGTTGCCCGCGATTCATGACCGCCTGCGAACGCTCCGGATCGTAAAGCGTGAGCAGCTCCGCCTGCATGAAAACGTCGGTCGCGCCGAGGCTGGCCGGATGCTGTGGATTCCCCTCGATCTTCGTCGGCCGACCTTCATGGGTCTCGACCAGGATCCCCCGCGCGTAACCGCCGAGCGCGAGTGCGCTGGCGAAAAAAAGCGGCTTCCCGGGAACGATTTCCTCCGGTTGTTTCACGTAGGGCACGATGTGTTCGGGCGGATTCCGGGTACAGGCGCCGGTGCTGGCAAGCGCAAGCGAAGCGCCCATTAACTTCAGGAAGTGCCGCCGGCTCACCTCTTCCGGCCATTCCGCCGCACCTAACGGGAATTCGGTTAGCGGTGACACGTGTAGCAATCCTCCAGCCCCGCAGTGTTGACGTGATTCTCCCTGAGCAATCGTTGCCCCAAGGCGAGCTGGTTTCGTGGCGCGTGGTAGTTCATATCCACGATCGTGTCGGCCGGCCGCAAAAATTTCGCCGGCGCGCGGTGACAATCGAGACACCAACGCATAGAGAGTTGCTTGGTCTTCCAAGTCAGCGGCATTTCGTTGACCTGGCCGTGGCAGGTCGCGCAGCCCACCCCCTTGGCGACATGGATACTGTGATTGAAATAGACGTAGTCCGGCAGGTCGTGCACCCGCGTCCACTTCAACGGCGCGCCGGTTTGCCAGCTATCGCGAACGGGCCGGAGGACGGGCGCATCTTTCCAGACCTGCGAGTGGCAAGTCATGCATGTCTCGGTCGGAGGAAGACCGGCGAAGGAAGATTGTTCGACGCCAGTGTGACAATAGCGGCAATCGATTCCCAGGCCGCCGACGTGGTGCTGATGACTGAAGGGAACCGGCTGCTCGATCGGCGAATCAACGCGGGTCCAAAAGCCGGACCGAGCGAACGCGAAAAGAGTAACGGCGGTCCCGGCGACGAAAAGCGGTAGGGCAATCAGCGCGAGGCGAGCAAGAGCGTTGGCCCGCCGTCGGAAGAGCTGTGCCATACGATAGGAGAGGGGTTCGCGATCGCCCCATTAAAACGGCGCTCCCCGTCGGCAGGCAAAGATAAAATCACGAAAAGGCAAAACCATGGCCTTCTCTGGCAGAGGTCAGGTCGATTCCTTCATCGACTCCGTCTTGGCGGCGTAGTTTTCAATCAGCGCCGTGATCGCGGTCTCGAAATTATTTTGCGCGGAATAGAGCGCTCCGATCTGCTCGGAAAATTCCTTCTGCTTCAGCTCCTCTTCGATCGTAAGTGTTAACTGCGCGAGCGTCTCGATATTCGCCCGCGAGTGAAATTCGAGATCCTTGAGCTTGGAAAGAACGGCGACCGACTTCTCCAAATCCCCTGGGGGTGGCGGGGTGACTTCGGCCGGCGCTGTTTCTACGGCTGCTCCTTCCGCTTGCTTTCCCGCAAGCGGCTTCTTCGCGCGTTTGGTCGGCGCCGGCTTCTCATGCGCCTTTTCCTGCTTCACTTTTTTGTTGTGGGCAACGTTTCTTGGGTCGGACATAAAGACCAATACTACGCTTTGTTCGCCGGCGCATCGCTCTGATCGGACTTCGGCGCTTGCTTCTGCAGGGCATCGGTCATGGCGGATGAAGTCGTGACCTGCAATTCCTCGATCTGAAAGCCAGCGCCCTCAATCGCACTCCGGATTTTCTCCTGCGTCGTCTCGATCGGATCGTACTGGAGAAGTAATTTCCCCTGCGCCAGGGTCGCGTTCCTCACCCCGGGAACTTTCGCGATCGCATCCAGGACTGCATTCTCCTGCGTGGGCGACTCAAGGCTCTCAAGCGCAAAATGCGCATCGATCAGTTCATCCAGACCAGTTGCCACCGAGGCTTCTTCCGTTTCGTCCATCTTCTTCATCAACCTATCGCCTCCCGACAATGGCGTGGCCGTGGGCGGCATGGCTGCAGCCCTCGCTTGCGAGCGCTTCGGCCAACCCGTAGCAGGACCAGCCAGCGAGAAGCTGATCGGAGAAGTGCCCGACGCGATTCAATCGAAAGCGCGCCCCATCTCACCTTGGCGTTGATTGACTAACTACAGCCCTGGCTCGTCCCGCACTCGGTGCAGACGCCACAGGCGCCGGCGCGAATCACCTTCTCGCTCCCGCAATGCGAGCAGGTGATGTCCATAAACATGTCGCCGAGGGCTTCCTGCACCCGATCGGCATGCGTTTCCCCACGGCCAACCACGTGCGGCGAACCTTCGTTAGGAGTGTGCCTGGTGATGACATCGAGCACTTCTTTCTCGCCCGTGCGCGCGAGGTCGGCCACAGGGCGATTGACCGCTTTCTTTTCCAGCTCCGGAATTTCTTTCATCGGCAACTCCGGCTGGTTGCGCTGCGGCGACGTCGCTTCCTTGTAGCCCTTGATGAATTGGCAACCGAGCCAGCGGAAGACGTAGTCGGCAATGCTGGTAGCGTTGCGAATATCGGGATTTTTCGTGAACCCGCTTGGCTCGAAACGCTGATAGGCAAATTTCTTCACTAACGACTCCAGCGGCACGCCATATTGCAAGGCGATCGAAGTGAGGGTTCCGACCGTGTCCATCAAACCGCCAATGGTGCTGCCTTCCTTCGACATCGTGACGAAGAGCTCGCCCGGCTGGCCATTTTCGAAAAGACCGACGGTGATGTAACCTTCGTGACCGGCGATATCGAAACGGTGCGTTAACGACATGCGCGTGTCCGGCATGCGATGCCGCACCGGTTGATCGATCCGGTCGCGCAACGACGTCAGTTCGCCTTCGAGTTGCAGAATGCGTTCGCGCAATTCCGGCTGCTCGACCATGGCGAAATCGCTCGCGTTGCCGCCCATGTCCTTGGTCTTTTTCACGTTCAGCGGCGCAGAACGCTTCGAGCCATCGCGGTAAATTGCGATCGCCTTGAGACCGAGCCGCCAACCTTCGACGTAAGTGCTCATGATGTCGTCGACGGTGGCGTTTTCCGGCAGGTTCACCGTCTTGGAAATTGCGCCGCTGAGGAAGGGCTGGGCCGCAGCCATCATGCGGAGGTGACCGAGGTAATGGAGGGAGCGCGAACCGCGCGCCGCTTTGAACGCGCAGTCAAAAATCGGGAGATGCTCAGGTTTGAGTCCGCTGCAGTTGGGCGTCCCATCGACATCTTCAATGGTGTCGAACTTGTCGATGTGCGCGATGATGCGCGACACTTCTTCGGCGCCGTAGCCGAGGTGCTTCAAGGCCGGCTCGACGGTCTGGTTAACGATTTTTAGCATGCCTCCGCCGGCGAGCAATTTGTATTTCACCAGCGCGATGTCGGGCTCGATCCCGGTGGTGTCGCAATCCATCAGGAAACTAATCGTGCCGGTCGGTGCGAGGACGGTGACCTGTGCGTTGCGATACCCGTGTTTCTTCCCGAGCTGTGCCGCGCGCTCCCACGCCCGCGCGGCCTCATCCTTGAGATAGGAGAATTCCGCGACGTCGGCAATCTGCGCGACGGCCGCGCGATGCTGCCCAATCACTTCCTGCATCGCCGCGACGTTATCTTTCGCCGCGGGTTTGCTCACGCCGCTGCAGCGCGCATCGCGATAACCCGGGAAGGCGCCCATTGTTTTCGCCAGCTGGGCGCTCTGCGCATATGCTTCGCCGGTCATGATCGCGGTGATCGCCCCGCCCAAGGCCCGTCCTTCGTCGCTATCGTAACCGTAGCCGTAGCTCATGATGAGCGAACCGAGATTGGCGTAGCCCAGACCGAGCGTGCGGAAGATGTGCGAATTCTCTGCGATTTCCTTGATCGGATAACTCGCGTTATCGACCACGATTTCCTGCGCGGTAATGAGAATACGCACGGCGGCCTTGAAACGTTCGACGTCAAACGCGCCGTCCGCCGTTTTGAACTTCATCAGGTTTAACGACGCGAGATTGCACGCCGTGTTATCGAGAAAAAGATATTCGCTGCACGGGTTGGTGGAATTCTGCCGGCCGGTGCCCTTGCAGGTGTGCCATTGGTGAATGGTGGAATCGAATTGCATTCCCGGGTCGCCGCAGATGTGTGTGCCCTCGGCGATCTTGCGCAGCAAAGTTTTCGCGTCCTTGCGATCGCAGGGCGAATTGTCGCGCACCCGCCGCGTCCACCATTCCTCGCCTTTGACCGCGGCGTTCATGAATTCGTCGCTCACGCGCACGCTCAGGTTTTCGTTCTGATACATGACCGAGCCGTAGGCATCGCCGTTGTAGCTGCCATCGTAACCGGCCTCGATCAACGCCCACGCCTTCTTTTCTTCCTTCTGCTTCGCGTCGATGAATTCCTCGATGTCCGGGTGCCAATCTTTCAGCGTGTTCATCTTGGCCGCGCGCCGGGTTTTGCCGCCGCTCTTGACCACGTTCGCGACCTGATCGTAAACCTTCAGGAACGATAACGGTCCACTCGGTTTACCCCCGCCGCTGAGTTTCTCGCGCGTGCTGCGCAACGAGGACAAGTCGCTCCCGGTCCCGCTACCATACTTGAAGAGCATCGCTTCGCTCATCGCCAGGCGCATGATGTCTTCCATCGTGTCTTCGACCGATTGAATGAAGCAGGCGCTGCCCTGCGGAAACTCGTATTGCGTTTTCGCACGCTCGGCCACGCCGGTCGCGCGATTGTAAAAATAATTCCCTTCGCCCGCGCCTTTGCCGATCCCGTATTGATGATACAAGCCGACGTTGAACCAGACCGGCGAGTTGAAAGCCGCATGCTGATTTAGGCAAAGCCAGGTCAGCTCGTCGTAAAAAATCTCCGCCGTTTTCGCATCGGCAAAATAGCCATCCGCCAAACCCCAATCGATGATCGTCCGGGTGACGCGCTGAATCAGTTGGCGCACCGACGTTTCCCGCCCGCCCTGATGCGGATCGGTGCCGTTTGAGATGTCGCCGTAAAAATACTTCGAGACCGCGATTTTCGTCGCCAACTCACTCCAGGTTGCCGGCACTTCGATATTCGCCTGCTCGAAAATCACCTTGCCCGCGTCGTCGGTGATTTTGGCCGTTCGCTTGTCCCATTTTACCTGATCGAACGGCGCCGTTTTCGCATCGCTAAAAACGCGTTGAAATCGCAGTCCCGCCGCCTTGTTAGCGGAGGTTCTACGATGACGCGAAACGGCGCGACGATCTTTGCCGATCTGATTGGCGGAAAGGCCGGGTTTGAGCTGGATCATGGACGGGAAAAGGAGGTTAAAGTTGCGAAAAACATGCGAATGCCTGTGGACGCCGGGGCAACAACCTGTGAACAAGTGCGAACAACAAGTAATTGCGGCGGGCGTTCAGCGGGTCTACAACATGCGGTGCAAAACGCGTTCCCGACAAGATTTTTTTCTGAATTTTTTTCGCACCGCTAATTGCAGCAGCCAGCGCTATTTATGGCGCTTCCGATTCGCCTGAAACTCTGCGTAAGATCGCCGCGCGGATAGTACGTTCTCACCGTCGACAGCGCCGAGCGCAAGTTTCACCCAAGCATCCACCTGCTCGCAAAATTCGTAATGCGTTGCCAAGGCGCAGAGAATTCTGCACCCAAATGCGAAGCCTCATCGTGATTCCCCGGCCGAGTGCATCCCGAAACCACGGCTCCCTCGCGATGTCGCCTCAGGGAATGCTTTTGCAAACGGCTAAGGTTGAGGGAATACAATGGACTAAGCAGACTCTGACTAAGGTAAAGGCTTCTGCACTCTCGACGACGAAATAAAATTCTCTCGCACCGGCCCCGGTGGAAAATCGGGAACCATCCGGTTCGGATGAAAGGAAACAACAAAAAAGGAACCTATGACATCGAAAAAACTAATCGCCGGCGCTGCAGTAGCCGGTTTAATGAGCGGATCGTTCGCGGTCCAGGCGCACGCCGCCAATTCCACGGTCAAGCCGGGCATCTCGCTCTCACAAATGGGCAAATCGGAGAAGGACACGCATTCCTGCAAGGGAGAGAACTCCTGTAAGGGCAAGGGCGGATGCAAAGCGGGCGATAACGGCTGCAAAGGCAAGAATTCTTGCAAGGGTAAAGGCGGCTGCGCCACTGACGGCAGCAAGCCAGCGCCGAGTCCGTCCCACTAAGGCCGAACCTGATCGCGCCTCCTGGCGCGTCATTTAGAAAGCGGAAGTTCCATCCTCCGCTTTTTCTAGCAGGCCATGCCCGCAAATTCTTTCAATAACTTTACCGACTACGGGATCGGGCTCGGCCTGCGTGTGCCGCATTACCGGCACATCCTCTCCCGGAAACCCGTGGTCGATTGGTTCGAGATCATCTCGGAAAATTTTATGGTCGAGGGCGGGCGACCACTCGAAGTGCTCGATCAGATCCTCGAGCAATACCGTGTCGTCCAGCACGGCGTGGCGATGTATTTCGGATCGGCCGACCGTTTGAGCCGCGAACATTTGAAGAGACTCAAGCGGTTGGTGAAGCGCACCAATACCCCCTGGCTTTCGGATCATCTTTGCTGGGGCAGTGTCGATGGGCGTTACACGCACGATCTTTTGCCAATGCCCTACACGTTTGCCTCGGCTCGCGCGACAGCGGCGAATATTCGCGAGGCGCGCGATTTTTTGGAAGTGCCGATCTGCGTCGAGAATGTCAGCAGCTACGCGGAGTTCCACGCCTCGGAAATGACAGAATGGGAATTTCTCAGTGAAGTGACCGAGTTAGCCGACTGCGGAATTCTTCTCGACGTGAACAACATTTATGTCTCGTCGAAAAACCACAATTTCGATCCCTACGACTATCTGAACAACGTGCCGCATCATCGCGTCGGCCAGATTCACATTGCCGGTCACTCCAAGTTCGAGAAATACATTCTCGATACGCACGATCATCCGGTGCTCGATCCGGTTTGGAAAATGTACGCGCACGCCACGAAATTAGTGGGCCGCACCGCGACCCTGCTGGAATGGGACGATCGCATCCCGACCTTTGACGAAGTGCATGAAGAAGCGCTCAAAGCGAACAAATTTGTCGAAGACCACTCCGAAAAAGCCGCGGCTTAAGAAGCTGTCGGTCGGTTCGCGTGCAGAATTAAAAACTCTGCAAAGCCTGATGGCGTCTGCCGTTTTCCGTCCGTTAACCGAGCATGACGGGATGCAACCCCGCTGGACGGACGGGCGCGACATGGCGGAAGTCGCGGACCGCTTTATCAAGCCGAATGATCGCCTGAATTCCTTCGAGCGGCTGGAAATTTACAACCGCGTCTATTGGTTTCGCGTCCTCGACTGTCTCTGGGACGATTATCCCGGGCTGCGCGCCATCATCGGTGAAAAGAAATTCATGGCGCTGGCGACGGCCTACCTCGCGAAATACCCGTCCGCCTCTTTTACGTTGCGAAATCTTGGTCAGCGCCTGGAAAAATTTCTGCGCGAAGAACCGGACTGGATCGCGCCGCACCAGGAAGTTGCGCTCGACATGACGCGCTTCGAATGGGCGCAGGTCACCGCGTTCGACGACCCCGCGTTGCCGAAAATCACGACTGACGACGTCCTCGATACGCCACCGGCAAAATTGCGGCTCGGTCTGCAGCCGTACCTTTCCCTGCTGGAGTTGAATTACGCGGTCGACAAATTTTTTCTGGCGGTGCAAAAACGCGACGCCGACGTTTTACGGGACGAAGCGAGCAACACCTTCGACGCCATGCCGCATTCGAAGCGGCGGAAGGGGAAGGTGCGCCTGCCTAAGCGCGAGCGGGTATATCTGGCGGTGCATCGTTACGACAACGCGCTTTTCTACAAGCGGTTGGAGCCGGAAGCTTTCGCCATCCTGAGCGCGATTCGGGACGGAAAAACGGTGGAAGAAAGTTGCGCCAGCGCGCTCTCACGAAGCAAACGCAGAAAGATTAACTGGCCCGCGCGAATCCAGGAGTGGTTTATGGACTGGTCGTCACTTGGTTGGTTTTGCCGTCCCAAGAAATGAGAAACCTTGTTGAAAAACTCTATCGCCTGTTGATCTCCGTCGCGCATTGGCTGCGATCGCCCTTCCTTTTGCTCGTCCGCCTTTATTGGGGCTGGCAATATTTCGTCGCGGGCAAAGGCAAGCTGGAAAACCTTCCGAAGACGACCGAGTTTTTCGAAAGTCTGCACATTCCCGCGCCCCACCTTCAGGCGATCATCGCTTCTTCCATCGAATGTTTCGGCGGTCTGCTCCTGCTGGTGGGTTTTGCCAGCCGTGTGGTCTCGATCCCGCTCATGGCCGTGATGACGGTGGCGTATCTCACCGCGGATCTCGAGCGCGTGCAGGGCATCTTTAGTGATCCGGACAAGTTCGTGGCCTCGGATGAATTCCTCTTCCTCTTCGCGGCCACGATCATCTTTATTTTCGGACCTGGTCTCTTCTCGGTCGATGGCTTGATCGGAAAATACTTCCGGCGCGACGGCGATGGATCGACGGCTCGATGAGTTCGCTCCTGGGCGCCACGAAGGTGCTCGCGATACAACTTTTCTTCGGGCTCACATTTTTTCTCGCGGCGAGTTTGAAATGGCGCCTCGGCGTGACCCCGGAATTCTGGCAACAGTTCGGCGGGACCTGGCTGGCCCATCTCCCGGGCGGTCTGCCGGCAGTTTATTATCTTCTCGCGCTCCTCGAAACGGTCGCGGTTCTCGGCATCCTCTTTAGCCTGTGGCGCGGAGAATTTCTGCCGGCGACGAAGAAAATTTTCCTCAAGCTCACGCTCGTCTTCAGTCCCTTCATTTTCACCGTCCTTGCCTTTGGCTCGGATTAACGGGCAAGTTCGATGTCGCCGCGATCAATATGGTTTATTTCATTGGCGCGCTAATTTCATTTCGCGAAGTCGCGCGCGAGGCGTTGTGAAATACGCCTTCGTCGCGCTCGCGTTTCTGGCGACGGCGGCGGCGGCGGCCGAACCGCCGGTCGCGATTAACTGGCAGCCGTATGCGGACTCCGTTTTCGAGCAGGCCAGGCGCGAGAATCGGTTCGTCCTCCTCGATCTCGAAGCGGTCTGGTGCCACTGGTGCCACGTCATGGACAAGGTCACTTATCGCGACCCGAAAGTGATCGCGTTGATCAATGCGCGTTACCTCGCGGTCAAAGTGGACCAGGATTCGCGGCCGGATATTTCGAATCGCTACGAAGACTACGGCTGGCCCGCGACGATTGTTTTTAACACCGACGGGAGCGAGATCGTGAAACGGCAGGGTTACATCCCGCCGAAACCGATGGCTTCGATGTTGCAGGCGATCATCGACGATCCGTCGCCCGGCCCCTCGATTCTTCCCGAGAATGTCATCGAATCATCGAAAGACGCCGCCTTACCGGCCGCGGAGGTGGAGAAGTTGCGCGGGATTTTGCGCAGGAATTACGATCCAAAAAACAAGGATTGGGGGACGACGCAGAAATTCCTCAGCTGGGACGTAATCGAATATTGCCTGCGCCAGGCAAGTCGCGGCGATGAAGCCTTTGCCAGGATGGCGCGCGAAACGCTCGAGGCCCAGCGGCAGCTAATCGATCCGGTTTGGGGCGGCGTTTACCAATATTCCACCGACGGCGACTGGCGCCATCCGCATTTCGAGAAAATCATGCAGGCGCAGGCGGAGAATCTGCGCACTTACGCGCAAGCCTACGCGCTTTGGCAAAATCCGGCCGATCGGCGAACGGCGGAAAAAATCCGTCGCTATTTGCAAGATTTTCTTACCGGTCCCGAGGGCGCGTTCTACACCAGTCAGGATGCCGACTTGAAACCGGGCGAACATTCGGCGGAATATTTCGCGCTCGATGACAAAGGGCGCCGCGAACGCGGTCTTCCGCGCGTCGATCAGCACATTTACGCGCGCGAGAACGGTTGGGCGATCAATGCGCTCGCTTGTTATTACGCGGCCACCCGCGATGAGAGTGCGCTGCGCCACGCGATTGGGGCGGCCAACTGGGTCGTTGCCAATCGCGCGCTGCCCGAGGGAGGTTTTCGCCACGATGTCGAGAACTCGGCGGGCCCGTACCTGGGGGATACCATTGCGATGGCGCGGGCCTTTCTCCAGCTTTACGCGGTGACGGCGGATCGCGTCTGGCTCGAGCAGGCGACCGGCGCGATGTCTTTCATTGAATCGAAATTCCGCGCTGAGGTTGGTTACATTCCGGTCGCGACAGCGTTGGCGGGCCGGCTTCCGCCGCGGCCGAACGTGGATGAGAACATCGCGGTCGCGCGCGTCGCGAATCTTCTGAGCTACTACCGTAACGATCAGCAACTGCGTCAAATGGCTGAGAGAGCGACGAAGTTTTTAGCCGCGCCCGCGGTCAGCGAAAATCACGGGTATCAAGTGGGCGGGATCCTGCTCGCGGGCGAAGAAGCGACCACGCCGCCGTTGCATGTCACGGTGGTGGGCGGAAAGAATGACGCCGCCGCGAAGGAATTGTTCCGCTCTGCCATCGCGCTGCCTTCGACTTATAAGCGCACGGAGTGGTGGGACCCGCAGGAAGGTCCGTTGCCCAATCCCGACCTGGACTATCCCGAGATCGGAAAAGCGGCCGCCTTCCTTTGCACGGATCGCACTTGTTCGGCGCCCATTTTTGACCCGGCAAAAATTTCGACC
>JBBSEO010000028.1:0-14421 GCA_038239645.1 Chthoniobacterales bacterium
AAGTAATGCTCTTCCGTTAGTCGGCCGCATTGACGATTTTGCCGCCGACGATGGTCATCTCGCAGCGCGTCTGGAGAATCTCGGGCGGCGAAATCTTCATGAGGTCTCTACTAAGAATCGTTAAGTCAGCGAACTTTCCGGATTCAATCGAGCCCTTGTCTTTCTCTTCGAAGGCGGCGTAGGCGGCGTTGAGCGTGAACATCTTCAAGGCTTCTTCGCGGCTAACGGCTTGCTCGGGGTGCCATCCTTCGAGTTGTTCTCCTTTGATGCTCTTGCGCGTGACGGCGGCGTAGAACTCGATCATCGGTTCACCGCGTTCGACCGGCGCGTCGGAACCACCGCAAATGATGGCGCCGGATTTAATCAGGCTGTTCCAGGCGTAGGCCCCGGCGAGGCGATCCAGCCCGAGCCGCGCCGGCGCGAAAAACAAATCGCTGATCGCGTGCGACGGCTGCATCGACGCGATGACACCGAGCTGATCAAAACGCGGGAGATCCGGCGCACTTAAATTTTGAGCGTGCTCCACCCGCCAGCGCGGCTCCGCCACTTTGCGCTGATTATCCGGCACCGCTTTGAACGCTTCGGCATACAAATCGAGAATGACGCGGTTGGCGCGGTCGCCGATGGCGTGGGTCTCCACCTGAATGCCGCGGCGTAACGCTGCTGCCAGCATCGGCCGAAGCTCCTCTGGCTTTTGCGTGAGGTAGCCGGAGGTTTCCGGCTTGTCGGAATAAGGCGCGAGCAGCGCGGCGCCGCGCGAACCGAGCGCGCCGTCAAAGACAACTTTGATCGTGCGCTGGGTGAAATGATGATCGAACGCGTTCAGCGTCGGCCCATTCTTCAGTAATTCCTGCGCGGGCTCGCGTGGACCATAGGCGGCGTTGTAAATCCGAATCTTGATTTTGCCGCCGTCGAAGGCGTGACGAATAATTTTCTGGTCGATCAATTCGCTCCCCGCGTTCTGAATCTCGCACCAACCCAGTTTCAGCTCGCGCTCAATCCCGGTGAGGAGTGCCTGTTCGCGCTCCGCGTCGGTTGGCGGCGGAATTCTTTCTTCGACGATGTTTTCGGCGTGATCGAGCAGCATGCCCGTCAGTTCGCCATTTTTATCTTTCAGAATTTCGCCGCCGAAAGGATTCGGGGTGTCGCGCGTGATCCCGGCGATTTTGAGCGCCGCTGAATTTGCGACGGCGGCGTGTCCATCGGCGCGCGTCAGGAAAACGGGATTATCGGGCGCGATTTGGTCGAGATCGGCGCGAGTGGGAAATTGTGGCGGCTGCCAGAAGGTCTCGATCCAGCCACGCCCGGTGATCCATTTGCCGTGCTCGGTTTTGCCGACCCGCTCTTTCACCTTCGCGAGAAAATCGGCGAGCGTGTTCGTGCCTTCGAGATTCAGCGTCAGCTCGCGCTCGCCGATGCCGAAGATGTGGCAATGCGAATCGGTCAGGCCGGGCACGACGGTCTTGCCCGCGAGATCGAGCACGCTCGTCTGCTCGCCTTTCCACTTCTCGACCTCGGCATTTGATCCAACAAAGGCGATCCGCTCGCCGTTGATTGCGATCGCTTCCGCGCGCGGCTGCTTGGCGTTGATGGTGTGGACGTTCCCGTTAACGAGAATTAGATCAGCGGTCTCGGCGCGGAGGGAAAGAGTGCCGAAAAAGAAGAGGAGGAAGAGAAAGGGCACGCGCCTTCAATTCTTGCCGCCGGCCTGCTCGAGGTCGAGCAGTAAACGCTTCCGCCAGACGCCGCCGCCGTAACCGCTGAGCGACCCGTCCTTGGCGATGACGCGATGGCAGGGGATGAGAATGCAAATGCGGTTGGTGCCGTTGGCGCGCGCAACCGCGCGGACCGCGCGGAAGTTTCCGACACGCTCGGCGATGTTCTCGTAGCTGGCGGTCTGGCCGTGCGGAATTTTGCGCAGCTCGCGCCAGACGCGCTCCTGGAATTCCGTTCCGCGCACCGCCACCGGCACGGTGAAGAGGCGCAATTTTCCTTCGAAATATTTTGCCAGCTCTTCGCGCAGTCGTTTCAGAACTTCATTTTCGCCCGGCAGAACGGGCGCGCTGAATCGTTTCCGCAGGTCGCGACAGCTCGCCTCCAGTCCTTTCCGATCGGCGAATTCGAGCAGACAAACGCCGTTGTCATCCGCGGCGGCGACCATCGGGCCGATCGGCGTCTCGAGCATGGCCATGTGAATGCAGGCGCCGGTCTTCTTCGCCTCGCCGAAAGTGCGCGTAATCGCGGCGTCGAAGCCGCTGTGGGATTGAAAGCCGTGACCGAGCATGACGTCTTCCTTTGGCGCGCCGTTGCGCAGTTGCGTGAATGCGGTCGAGAGCCGCGTCCCGCGCGACCAGTCGGAGAAGGTCATGCCATAATTTTGCTGGAACCAGCGCCGGGCGCGCTCTGGAGAGACGTCCATCGCGCGCAGATCGGCTGCGCGCAGACGGGTATCAGGCGCGGCGTTGACGCGCTCCATGATTTTTTCAACCCAATCCGGCGGGTGGCCATTGCTCAGCTCCGGCCGGCAGCGCTTGCAGGCGCGGTAACCGGCGGCGACAGCCTCGCCCATCGTCGGGAAAAATTCGATGTTCTCGCGTTTCGGGCGGGCGGGGCAGGAGACGCGGCAGAAAATGCCCGTGGTTTTCACGGCGATGAAGAAAACACCATCGTAGCTGGCGTCGCGCGCATCGCGGGCGCGCTCCATTTCGGCGAGAGGAAGAGTTGTGCTCACGGGAGAACACTAGCATCGGCCTCAACCGAAAAAACGACACGACATTTGAAGAATCTTTGCGAATCGCAAAAATTTTTTTGCCAAGCGTGAGGGCGTTCATAGAATGGGCGCACGCTGCTCGCCACCGCGTCAAAAACCTTAACCTTGTTGTTTATCTGAATTCCTCACGTCCTCTCGACCAATTCTACGCGAAATCCGAGAGACGGCAGGGAATGCGGGAACGTCGTCTGACCGACTGAGCGTATGGCGAATTTTTTCCCGCGTTGGACCAATTGGCTGCCGCTGAAACTCGCGATCTGCATGATCGTGGTGGTCTGCGGCCTGACGGGCGCGACCTGGTACTATATTACTCCGAAGTACACCCGCGTCGGTTATGAGCCGATCCAACCGGTGCCTTTTCCGCATGATCTTCACGTGACGCAGCTCGGAATGGATTGCCGTTATTGCCATAACTTCGTCGAGGTCGCCGCGCATTCGAACCTGCCGAACACGCAAACGTGCATGGCTTGTCATCAGCAGGTGCAAAAGGAAAACCCGAAGCTCGAGCCGGTGCGGGCGAGCTGGAAGACGGGGCAGCCGGTGGAATGGGTGCAGATTCATCGCACGCCCGATTACGTTTTTTATAATCACAGCGCGCACGTGAATCGCGGGATCAGTTGCGCCAGTTGCCACGGCCAGGTGAACCACATGCCGGTGGTTTATCACGCGAAGCCGCACAGCATGGCCTGGTGCCTGGAATGCCATCGTCACCCGGAAAATTTTCTCCGCCCCGACGATCAGATCACGAATCTCGATTGGAAACCGGAAGACGTGCAGCCGGCGGCGTTCGTGGCGAAATATGGCAAGCCGCATGATGCCGACGAGAATTTCGGGAGGAGCGATCACCTGACGCAGCGCGAGATCGGCCAGACGTTGAAGGAGAAATGGAACATTAATCCGCCGCTCAATTGCCAGGGGTGTCACCGATGAAGCGCGTCTTCGAACATCCCGCGGCGCCAAATTCCGGCCGGCAATATTGGCGGAGCGCGAACGAGTTGAGCGACACGCCGGAATTTCGTTCCTGGCTCGAGCGCGAATTTCCCGCCGGAGCCGCGGAGATGGAAGGCGACGAATGGTCGCGCCGCAGTTTCCTGAAGTTAATGGGCGCATCGACTGCGCTCGCCGGTTTCGGGCTGAGCAGTTGTCGCCGGCCGGAAATGCATCTGGTGCCTTTCACCAAGACAGTGGAATGGACCGTTCCCGGGAAACCACTCTACTACGCGACCGCGATGCCGCGGCGCAATGGCGCGATTCCGTTGCTGGTGACGACGGTCGACGGCCGCCCGATCAAGCTCGACGGCAACCCGCAACATCCCGCCAGCAATGGCGCGAGCGACGCCTTTGTCCAGGCGTCGATTCTCGATCTCTACAATCCGCTGCGCGCGCGCCAGATCACCGACAACGGCAAAGTCACGGATGCGGCTGCCTTCGAAAAATATCTCGGCGAACTGCGCGGGAAAATGTCGGCCGACGGTGGTGCTGGCCTGGCTTTTCTGGTGGAGGAAACGCATTCGCCTTCGCGCGAACGTTTGCGTGGCGAACTGGAGAAGGCGTTTCCGCGGATGCACTGGGCGGTTTACGATCCGTTGTTGAGCGAAGCCCAGGGCTTTGCCACCCAAATCAGTTTCGGCGAAAACTCGCGCCTGGTCCCGCGCCTGGAGCGCGCCGATGTCATCGTGGCGCTCGACAGCGATTTTCTGGGCGAGGACGACCTCGCGGCCACGCGCGCTTTTAGTTCGCGGCGACGCGTTGGTTCGGCGAAGGATTCGATGAACCGGCTCTACGTTGTCGAGAACCGCTTCACCCTCACAGGCGCGATGGCAGACCATCGTTTGCGTTTGCCCGCGAGCCAGATCACCGCCTTTGCGCACGCGCTCGCGCTGAAAGTCGGCGCGGCGACCAAAGACGCCGGCATCGGCTCCGTCATGGCGACCTTGCAGATGACGCCCGGCGCGACGCCGATCGATCAGAAATGGCTGGATGAATGCGCGGCAGACTTGATGTCGAAGCCGGGCGCAAGTCTGGTCATTGCGGGCCCGAACCAACCGGTCGTAGTCCAACTCCTGGTCCAGAGCATCAACACCGCGCTGAAGAATACGGGCGCGACGTCCCTGGTGCGTGAGTTTGCGCGCAACGCCAGAACCAACAGCATTCTGCAATTGGCGGCGGACATGGCCGCGGGCCGGATCAAGCAGCTCTTTATCCTCGGCGGCAACCCCGTCTACAACGCACCGCGCTCGATCACGTTCGATCCGCAGACGCGCGGCCCGGTCGATTGGCTCGATCTCCAGAAACGCGTGCCCGATGTGGTGCGGCTCGGTTTTTACGAGGACGAAACGAGCCCGCATTGTCGCTGGAATTTGCCCGGCACGCATTTTCTCGAATCGTGGGGCGACGCGCTCACGAGCGAAGGACATCACCTCGCGATCCAGCCGATGATCATGCCGCTCTTCGGCGGAGTGTCGGAGATGGACCTGATGAATGCGGTTCTCGGCAAACCGAAGGTCGAAGGCCCGGAGTACATTCAGGAGACTTTCCGCGGGACGAATGCACCGGGCGACCCGGCGATGGCCTGGTCGAACTTCCTGCGCGATGGTTTTGCTTCGCACATTCAGTTACGCGACAAGCCGCCGGCCTTCAACGCGAACAACGCCGGCGGCATCGCGCACAATCTCTTTTCGGTCCCGCCCGCGCCCACGGCGGACTCGCCCGAGATCGTGCTTGTGCGCGATTACTCGATCGATGACGGGCGCTACGTGAACAACGCCTGGCTTCAGGAAATGCCGGACCCGATCACGAAAATGACGTGGGACAACGCCGCTTACGTCAGCCCGAATTACGCGAAGCATCTCCGGGTTAATAACGGGGACTTGATCAAGATCGCCGTGACCGACATGGCGAAATTGCCGCCGCCCGCGGGCGCGAATCCGACGCCGACACCAACTCCCACCGCCGCGAATGGCGCCCGGCCAACGCCGACGCCGTCAACCGGCACACCGATCGTGCGCGAACTCGTCATCGCGGTGCTGATTATGCCGGGACACGCGGAAAATTCGATTTCCATTCCGCTCGGTTACGGTCGCGAAAGTCTGACCTCGGCCGGCGAGAATGTCGGCTTCAACGGTTACCTGCTTCGCACGCCGTCCAATCCGCACTACATCGTCGCTGACGGCAAGGCAGTCGAGAGCGTGAAGGTCGCGAAAGTTCCCGGAAGCTATGCCTTCGCCATCACACAGGACCATTTCTCGATCGAAGGTCGTGGACTGGTGCGTGAAGCCACGCTCGAGCGTTATCGCGACGACAACGAATTTGTGAAGAAGATCGCGGGCGACAACGAATTGCCGGCGAAATTGCCCAGCCTTTATTCGCACCCGCCGCTGACCGCGAAAGAGCAGTGGGGCATGACGGTGGACCTCAACACCTGCACCGGTTGCAGCGCGTGCGTCATCGCCTGCCAGGCGGAAAACAACATTCCGGTCGTCGGAAAATTGCAGGTTTCCCACGGACGCTCGATGCATTGGATTCGGATCGATCGTTATTTCGCCAGCAACCAGAAGCTCGACCAGGATCGCGGCGTCATGCCGGACAATCCGGAAATCGTGCACGAGCCGATGATGTGCCAGCATTGCGAAAACGCGCCGTGCGAAACGGTCTGCCCGGTCAACGCCACCGTGCACAGCGACGACGGCCTCAATGTCATGGCCTACAACCGTTGCATCGGCACGCGGTATTGCGCGAACAACTGTCCGTTCAAGGTCCGCCGCTTCAATTTCTTCGACTACAACCAGCGCCCCGTCGGCAAAAAGAAAGTCGCCGGCGCCTTCAGCATTTATAAGGAATATCTCGCGCCGCTCACGCAGAAGGGCGCGCCCGACACGACAAAGCTTTCGAAAAACCCAAACGTCACCGTGCGCATGCGCGGCGTGATGGAGAAATGCACCTTCTGCGTGCAGCGAATCGAAGAAGCGAAGATCGCGGCGCACGTTAAAGCCGGCGCTTCGGACAAGGTTGAGATTCCGCGCGACTCGTTCACCAGTGCCTGTGCGCAGGCCTGCCCGAATGACGCCATCGTTTTTGGAAACATTGCTGATCCGGAAAGCCGCGTTTCAAAGGTAAAGGCGCAGGACCGCAATTATCGATTGCTCGAATATTTGAACGTCGGCCCGCGCGTGAGTTATCTGGCGCGCTTGCGAAATCCGAATCCGAAAATGCCGGACGCCGCCCGCGTCGGCACCGCCAGCCCGGGTGAAGCGGAAGAAAAATCCGAGCACAAACCGGCGGAGGAAGCGCACTCATGAACGAGAACGCCGGCACTGCTCCCGCGGCGATTCGCGACGAGGCTTCCTCCTCGGTCGCGCGTCCGCTGGCGCGTGTGCCGTTGGTCCTGAACAAGCGCGGCTTCGCCTGGATCACCGAGCGCATCGTCGGCTCGATTGAAAACCGCGCGCCGAAATGGTGGTGGTTCTGCTTCGTTTGCACCGCGATGATTGCGGGTATCGGTCTGGGTTGTCTCGGCTACCAGATTTCGACCGGAGTCGGGACATGGGGTTTGAATCATCCCAACGGCTGGGCCTGGGACATCACTAACTTCGTCTTTTGGATCGGTATCGGTCACGCCGGGACGCTGATTTCCGCGATTCTCTTTTTGCTGCGCCAGAAATGGCGCACGTCGATTAACCGCTCCGCGGAAGCGATGACTTTGTTCGCGGTCATTTGCGCCGCGATTTTTCCCGGCGTGCACGTCGGCCGCGTCTGGATGGCGTGGTATCTCGCGCCTTTGCCGAACAACTACGGCATCTGGCCGAACTTCCGCAGCCCGCTCCTCTGGGACGTCTTCGCGGTCTCAACCTACTTCACCGTTTCGGTCTTGTTTTGGTACACCGGGTTGATCCCGGATCTCGCGACCCTGCGCGATCGGGCGACGAACAAGATTCGCAAGTTCCTTTACGGTCTCTTCGCGGTCGGCTGGCGCGGCTCGAACCGAAACTGGCGTCATTACGAAATGGCCTACCTCTTGTTAGCAGGTCTTTCCACGCCGCTGGTCCTCTCGGTCCATAGCGTCGTCTCCTTTGACTTCGCCACGTCCGTCCTGCCCACCTGGCATACCACGATTTTCCCGCCTTACTTCGTCGCGGGCGCGATTTTCGGCGGCTTCGCCATGGTGCTGACGCTGATGATTCCGGCGCGCGCCATTTTCAAGCTGCACGACATCATCACCCCGCAGCACGTGGACAAAATGGCGAAGATCATTTTGCTCACCGGCTCGATCGTTTCCTACGCCTACGCGATGGAGTTCTTCATCGCCTGGTACAGCGGAAACCAGTACGAGAAGTTCGCGTTCTATAATCGCGTCCTCGGTCCCTACTGGTGGTACTGGTGGGTCGGAATGTTGTTCTGCAACGCGATGTCGCCGCAGCTTTTCTGGTTCAAATGGTGCCGGCACAATGTGCTCGTCGTTTATTTCGTCTGCATGTGCGTGAACGCCGGGATGTGGTTCGAGCGTTTCATCATCATCGTCGGCGGCCTGCACCGCGACTTCCTTCCCAGCTCGTGGGGCATGTTTTACCCGACCTGGGTCGATATCTGGACCTTTGTCGGGACGTTTGGAATTTTCCTCTCGCTCTTCCTTTTATTCATCCGCTTCCTGCCGATGATCGCGATGAGTGAAGTGAAGATCGTGCTGCCGGAAGCTGATCCGCATTATCACGGCGGCGATCCGACGATCCACCACACCGTGCAGGCCGGAGGCAACGTCCGCACATGAGAACGCCTTCCGGGAATCCCGTCTACGCCATGGCCGCGGAATATCCGAGCGCCGCGGCCTTGTATGAAGCGGCCGAGAAAGTGCGCGATGCCGGGTTCAAACGCTGGGACGTTTATTCGCCTTTCCCGATTCACGGGATGGATGCGGCGATGGGCCTCGGCAAATCCTGGCTCAGCGCGGTCGTGGCCTGCGGCGGCATCACCGGTTTTTGCACCGCGATGATTCTCGAATTCGGGCCCTCGTGGATTATTTATCCATTGATCGTGCACGGCAAACCGTTCACCTGGGCGACGGTCCCGGCGTTTTTCCCGATCATGTTCGAGCTCACGATTTTGTTTTCCGCGTTCTCCGCCTTTTTTGCGGTGCTGATCATGAATGGATTGCCACGCTGGAATCATCCGATGTTCAACTGGAACCGGTTCGCGCGTGTGAGTAACGACGGCTTTTTCCTTGCGATCGAGTCGCGCGATCCGCGTTTCAACGAAGCCGATGTCAACGCCTTGCTCGAGCAGACCGGCGGCCAGCACATCACCATCGTGCACGAGGACCTATAGCGATGTTGCGCGGTTTCTTTCTCATTTTCGGATTGATCGCAATCGTCATCGTGGCGACGGCTGGATTCCGCGGCTCACACAGCTCGCGCACGCCGTGGGAAATTTTCCCTGACATGGTGCGGCAGCAAAAAGTGCGGGCGCAGGCGCCGCTGGGATTTTTCGCGGACGATCGCGGCCCCCGGGTTCCGGTCGCGGGCACGGTGCCGATCGGCTACGAGCCGCCGCCGCCAGTGATGAGTCCGGCGCCGGGCGTGCCGCCCAAACCCGCGCCAGCCGACGAGAACGCGCACCCCGGATTTGGATTCGGCGCGCGCCCTGACTATTTCTCCACCGGAAAAATGGGCGAGAACTGGGGCACTTGTCTGCCTGTTCCCGTGAATGCCGAGCTGATCCAGCGCGGGCAACAACGCTTCAATATTACCTGCTCGGTCTGCCACGGATTGACCGGGGAAGGGAACGGCATGGCGAAACAGTACGGCCTGACCACAGTGGCGAGTTTGCAGGACGAACGGATTCGCAAAATGGCCGACGGCGAAATTTTCAACACGATTACCAACGGCAAGAACACGATGATGTCCTACGGCGGGAACGTCGCCATTCCCGATCGTTGGGCGATCATTTGTTATCTGCGCGCCTTGCAGCGCAGCCAGAACGCGACCGGCGCTGACATTCCGCCGGAACAAATGGCGCAACTCGATCAGGCCGCCGCCCCGCCACCGGCCGCGGCTGCGCCCGCCCCGAGCGCGTCGCCCAAAAAGCCATGAGCGAACGGACGAATCTGCCCACGCCGGAAAGCGAATATTTCGAGACCGGCCGCTTCAGTGGCCTCTCGCTCATCTTTGGCATCGGCGCCGTCGTCGGGATCCTCCTCTGCGTTCTCGGCGCAATCGCGTCGCCGTTGCAGTTCAGTTTCTCCTACCTCTTCGGCTTCTTCTATTTTTTCACCCTGTGCTGCGGCTCCCTCTTCTGGATCATCGTGCATCACGCGGTCGACGCGGAATGGTCGGTCGTGGTGCGCCGGCAAATGGAGAACGTGGCCGTCCTCATTCTCGTCATGGCCCTGTTCGGAATTCCGATTCTGATCTTCCGCCACCAGTTGTTCGAGTGGACGAATATTTTGCCGGGGCACGATGCCAACCTTGATAGCAAGCGCAGATATTTGAACGTGCCTTTCATGGCCGTGCGCGCCGTCCTCTATTTTGTGTTGCTCGGCGGCGTCGCGTTTTTGATGCGTTATTTCAGCACGTCGCAGGATCGCGATGGCAATCCGCGCTTCACTCTGATGATGCGGAAGCTGGCCTTTTTCGGACTGCCCGCGTTCGCGTTGTCGCTCACTTTCGCCGGCGTCGACTGGTTGATGGGCCTGAACTTCCGCTGGTTCTCGACCATGTGGGGCCCGTATCTTTTCGCGGGCGCGGCGGGAAGTTCGATGGCCCTGCTGGTGCTGATTATTACCGCGCTGCGCAGGGCCGGTTATCTCCAGAACGTGGTGACGTTGCAGCATTACCACATCATGGGGAAATGGATGCTGGCCTTCAGCGTTTTCTGGGCCTACATCGGCTTCAGCCAGTACATGCTTTATTGGTATGCGAACATTCCGGAAGAGACGCAGTATTACCTCGTCCGGAACACGAATTCCTGGTGGCCGCTGAGCTTGCTCCTCGTTTTCGGCCGCTTCTTCCTCACCTTCGCCATTTTGCTGTTCCAGGGAATCAAGAAACAGCCGACGCGTCTTTGCTTCATCGCGGGCTGGATCCTTTTCATGCAGTTGCTCGACATCTACATTATCGTCCTGCCGTCATTGCACGGGCTCGGAGTGGTCTTGAGCATTTGGGATCTGGTCTGTCCAATCGCGATCGGTTGCACGCTGGCCTTTCTTTTTCTGCGCCTCATCGGCCGAAACTCACTATTCCCGGTGCGCGACCCGCGCCTGATCGAGTCGCTGCGGATCCAGAACTGATATGGCCGCCGCACCCGCTGTCACTCATCCTGTGCAACGCCCGGCCGGCGGCCTCGGCGCTTGGCTCGGCATTGTGGTGCTCTTTTTTGCCTTCGGTCTGGGAGTGGCGGTCCTGACCGGCCTCTTCCCGCATGCTAACCAACTGGAAGAGAAACGAGCCAAGGCGCGCGCGGAAAAATTGAAAACAATGCGCGATGACGCCGACAAGGCCTTGCACAATTACGCCTGGGTCGACAAAGCGAAGGGGAGCGCAAAAATCCCGATCGAACGCGCGATGGAACTGACCGTGGCGGAGTTGTCGCAGAAAAAACCTGAATCCGCCGGTCCGATCGCAACGCCCGCGCCAGCGGAAGCTCCCGCTGCCCCAGGGATGCAGGCCGGTACGGCCGCCCCAGCCGCGGTTCCGGCGATGACACCGCAGCCAACCGCGCCGCCAAAACCGGCCTCGATTGGTGGTGTGACAAATGAGCCTGCCGCTGCGCTTAAAGCACCGGGCGCTGCTCCGGGAACGCAACCCGGCGCGTCGGCGACGCCCGCGGCCACGCCTGGTCCCAACACTGCGGTTGCTCCCGTCTCGCCCACGGCCACACCCGTCCAGTCAGCTCCGGGCACTCCCATTCCCGTGGCCGGAAAAACCCCACCACCTTCGCCATCGCCGAAGTCATGAGCGAGCTTGATCCGACCGAAATTCCGTTAAGGACGCCGTTGATCGAGCCTGACCCGACTGCCGGCGAGGTCGAGCAGGTGGAACGCGCCCTGATCGACGCCTCGACGCGCGTGCCGGTGCTGATGTTTTACACTTCGGCCATTATCTGGCTGCTTGCCGGCACGGTGCTTTACGGACTGACCTCCGTTAAACTTCATTCACCGGATTTTCTTTCCAGCTTTTCCTTCCTTTCCTGGGGCCGCATCCGGCCCGCCTCGTTCGACATCATGATTTATGGTTGGGGCTCGATGGTCGGAATCGGAACCGCGACCTGGCTGATGGCGCGGCTTTGCCGGACGACGGTGCGCTACCCGCTCCTCATTGTCGCCGGCGGAATCTTTTGGAACTTCGGCGTTCTGGTCGGCGTGCTCGCGACCTTGCTCGGCGCGAATACCGGCTATAGCTGGCTGGAATTTCCGCCTTACGCCGCGACGATTCTGCTCGTCGCCTACTCGTTAATTGTCTCGTGGGCGGTGCTGATGTTCATGTTCCGGCGCGGCCACACCATTTACATCACGCAATGGTATCTCATTGGCGCATTCCTTTGGTTCCCTTGGATCTATCTCGCCGCGCAGACCATGCTTTTCATCGTGCCGGTGCAGGGCGTGATGCAGGACGTGGTCGCTTGGTGGTTCGCGAATAACCTGCTCTTCCTCTGGTTCGGTTCGCTCGGGCTCGGCACCGCCTACTACATGATTCCGAAAGTGATCGGCCGGCCGGTATACAGTTATCATCTGGCCGCGATCGGATTCTGGACTTTCGCGCTTTTCGCCAGTTGGACCGGAATGCAACGCCTGATCGACGGCCCGCTGCCGGCCTGGATGATCACGGCCAGCATCGCGGCGTTGATTTTGGCCGTGATTCCCGTCGCGACCGTAAGCTTGAATCTGCACATGACGATGCGCGGATATTTCCAGCTCATGCGTTACAGCCCGACCTTGCGCTTCACCGTTTTCGGCGGCATCGCCTACACGGTTTTCAGCTTGTTTGGTGTGCTGATCTCCCTCCGCTCCTCGGCCCGCGTCCTGCATTTCACGGAGGCGAGCGAGGCCTTCACTAATCTCGGGCTCTACGCGTTTTTCAGCATGATCATGTTTGGCTCGATGTATTACATCCTGCCCCGGCTCGTCGGACGTGAATGGCGTTATTCGACGTTGATCAAGCTTCACTTCTGGGGTTCGGTTTATGGCATTGGACTTATGACGCTGATGCTCTGCGCCGGCGGCGTGGCCCAGGGATTTGGGATGGATAATCCGACGCTTCCGTTCACCGAAAGCACGCAGGCCGTCATGCCGTATCTAATCGGTCGCACGATTGGCGGCATTCTCGTTACGGGCGCGCATTTCATCTTCGCCTATCATTTCGTCCTCATGCTTCTCGGTCTGGGGCGGACGGCGAGCGTGCCGACGTTTTTGAATGAGCCCCAGGCGGAGGAGGCGGTTGCGCATTGATGAAAGGGTTCAACGCACTCCTGTTCGGAATTTGCGGAACGCTGGCGTTCTCGTGGCTCGGACTCGCTTTTGTTCCGAATCTCCAATTCGGTCATCTCGAGCCGCAGGCCGACGAAGACCTGACTGATATTTATCCGATGCCGAAATCCGGCATGGCCGAGCGTGGCCGGCAAATCTACGTCGCGAACGGTTGCTTCTATTGTCATAGCCAGCAGGTCCGCGCCGATTACGCCGGTTCCGATATCGAGCGGAAATGGGGCACGCGCCGCAGCGCGCCGCGTGATTACATTTACGATCGTCCAGTTCTGCTTGGAAAAGAGCGCCTGGGTCCTGACCTGGCGAACATCGGGAAACGGGCGCCGATCGAGGAAGAATCTCCTGCGCCGAACGCGAGCCCCGCGGCGAATAACGCGGCCACCTCGCCTGCGGCGAATGCGACCGCGACGCCCGCAGGTTCTCCCGTTCCGAGTGCAGCGGCCGTTGCCGCGGCACCGCCCGCGGCAGCAACAAAATCCGCATCCCCCGCCGCCGCAGCGTCACCGGCGACTCCCCCGGTCCCCGCCGCCGCCGTCGCGGCATCTCCCAGTGCGGCGAGCGCACAAGACATTGCCCCGACTGGCGAACCAAAGCTTTACTCGGCGGCGTGGCATCACCTGCATCTCTACGCGCCACGTCAGGTCAGCGAAGATTCGAACATGCCCTCGTATCGCTTTCTTTATCGCGAACGGCCGATTGGCGGACAGACGGCCGTTGACGCTCTGGTTCTAACCGGCAGGGTGGCGCCGAAACCTGGTTATGAAGTTGTCCCGACCTACGAGGCGCAATGTCTCGTCGCTTATCTGATGTCGCTGGATCAATCGCATCCGCTCAACGAAGTAAAATCCACCGCGCCCACCGCCGCCGCTTCTCCCGCCGCCGCCGCGCCTGCGAAAAAATGAGCACGCCCGACTATAGTCCACATCAGGGGATGGATTACGGCGAGACCGAGGAAGTCCAGAATGTCCACGCCGCGATCCAGCGCGAGAAAGTTGAACCGAAGGTCGGGCTCGAGCCGCTCTCGATCTGGCTGATCGCCGTTTACGGGTTGGCGGTCTTTTTTGGCGGCGCCTACCTCGGGCGTTACAGTGGGAATTTTAACGGCGAGAGCCTCGATCCTGGCAGCGTGCCGATGGTGAAAAAAACTGGCGGCCCGAATGAAGCCCAGGGGCCGGCGGTG
>JBBSEO010000029.1:0-14165 GCA_038239645.1 Chthoniobacterales bacterium
GTGAAACGCGATCGCTCGCACGAACCGTTCGACCGGCGAAAGCTGGTCAACAGTCTGGCCAAAGCTTTCGAAAAACGCTCGATCAGTTTGGTCGCTCTGGAGCAGGCGGTCGACGAAATCATTCACGACCTGGAAACGAGCGGGCGCGAAATCACCTCGCAACAGATCGGCAAGGCTGTTCTCGCGAAATTGCGCGACCTCGATGAAGTCGCTTACCTGCGCTACGCGTCGGTCTACGAGCGCTTCCGTAATCCGGACGAATTCGTCGACGCCGTGCAAGCGCTCGGTCGCCGCATTAAGATCAGTGCGCAGCAGCGCGAACTTTTCCCGTCGGAGAAACGCTGATGGTCGCTTTCAAAGAAGAGTATCCCTATCTCCGGGCGGAGTCCGGCCAGCTTTTCGAGTTTAATCAACGCTGGTTGCGTGATGCTCTGACGCGCGCGGCGGATGACGCCGGCTACCCGAGCTGGTGGCTGACGGACCACGTGACGGAGAGTATCGCGTTTTATTTGCGCCTGCGGAACGACGAAAACTTCGTCGCGATCAATCAACTCGCGCAAACGGTGCAGTATGTTCTGAAGGTCATCGGCTACCACGAAATCGGACCGCATTTCGCGCCCGCGCCGCCGCCGGTTTCAATTTCTCTTTTTGAAATGGCGCACGCCGCCGGCACCGGGTATGAGCTGGCCTTTTTCGAAGCCTTCGGCCGGCAACTCGATTTGCTGATGGCAACAGGCGTGGCCGTGGTGCGTTTCACCGACTTGCAACCGGCGGTGAAACATTTGCGCGGGACCCGGGTGTGGACGCGCGCATGCGATCCGCTGCGCGAGGAGATCGTGGGTTTTATGCGCGAGAAGCTGGCCGCGGGGCCGAGTCTGCCGCAGATGGATTGCTCGGTCTCGTGACCATCTTCGAGAAAATTGCCGCGCGCGAAGTCCCGGCCGAGATTCTCTACGAGACGGATGACTTGCTCGCATTCAACGACGTTAATCCGCAGGCGCCGACGCATATTCTGATCGTGCCGAAACGAGTCATTCCCCGTTTGGCCGAGACGGACGCGAAGGATCGAGAATTACTCGGCAACCTTCTCCTCGCCGCAGGCGTAGTGGCGAAAAAATTGAAGTTGGAGAAAGGCTTCCGGGTGGTGATTAACAATGGCCCCGATGCGGGCGAAAGTGTGCCGCATTTACATGTTCACTTGCTCGGCCAACGGCAGCTCTCCTGGCCTCCGGGTTAGGGTTGACCCTCTCTGGCGTGCGCCGTAGCCTCCGGCGTGCACGACGTTGTCGATCCCGCGAAACGCGCAGCCACTGAAGTTCAGCCGGCGATTAATCTTGCGGCGTGGATAGAAGAGAATCGTGCGCTTTTTCGCCCGCCGGTTAGTAATCGCTACCTCTACGATGGGCGCGACTTCTTCGTCATGATCATCCAGGGTCCTAACGCGCGGAACGATTTTCACCTCGTCGACAGCGAAGAATTTTTCTATCAGCTCAAAGGCGACATCAAGGTGCGGACACGCGAAGGCGACCGCATGGTCGATCATCTCGTGCGCGAAGGAGAGACGTTTTTCGTGCCGCCGAATGTGCCGCATGCGCCGGTGCGTCCGCCCGATACCCTGGGCCTCGTGGTCGAGCGCCGCCGCCCGCCGGGCGAGAAGGAGCATGTTATCTTCTACTGTCCGAAGTGCGAAGCGCTGGTGGAGGATATCGAGTTTGATTGCGCGGACATCGTCGACCACTTTAGCCGGGCGATGCTTGAGTTCTGGTCGGACGACCAACGACGCACCTGTAAGTCGTGTGGGGCGAAAGTGGAAAAGGCCGACCCCGTCCAACCTTTCGCGAGCGCGTGAGACGAAGTGACGAGTGTTTTTCGTCACGCCTAACCAGTATTCGCTTGGTTGACCGATGAAGATCGATCTGCACACTCATATCCTTCCTCCCTCCTGGCCGGACTTGGAGGCGAAGTATGGTTATGGCGGTTTCGTCCGTCTCGAACACTGCGATGCCTGCAGCGCCCGCATGATGATCGGCGCCCGCCATTTCCGCACGGTTGAAAGAAATTCCTGGGACCCATCAATTCGCCTGCAGGAAATGGAAGCAACCGGTGTTAGTCGGCAGGTTTTATCTACGGTCCCAGTAATGTTTAGCTATTGGGCGAAACCGGCTGACGCGCTCGATCTGTCCCGCCTGCTGAACGATCACCTCGCGGAGATCGTGCGAGAACATCCCGCGCAATTTAGCGGGCTGGGAACGATTCCGATGCAATCGCCTGAGCTGGCGGCCGAAGAATTGCGGCGTTGCGTCGAGGACCTGGGATTGCGAGGAGTTCAAATCGGCAGCCACGTCGACGCGAACGAATACTGCCACGCCGCCAATCCGCGGAACCTGGATGACCCAGCGCTGGAGGTAGTCTGGCGGATAGCCGAACAAGTTGATGCGGCCATCTTCGTCCATCCATGGGATATGGCCGGTGCCTCGCGGATGCCAAAGTATTGGCTGCCGTGGCTGGTGGGGATGCCGGCGGAAACGTCTCTCGCGATTTGCAGTATGATCTTTGGCGGCGTGTTCGAGCGATTCCCGAAGTTACGGGTAGCGTTCGCCCACGGTGGAGGCTCCTTTCCCTTTACGATTGGCCGAATCGAACACGGCTTTAAGGTGCGACCCGATCTGACAGCGGTTGATAATAAGATCAATCCGCGCGACTACCTCGCGCGCGATGGATCTCCGGCGCGCTTCTATGTCGATTCGTTGGTTCACGATCCCGCGGGCCTCGATTACTTGCTCAAATTATTCGGCGCCGAACGAATTGCGCTTGGGTCGGACTATCCCTTTCCCCTGGGCGAAGCTCACCCGGGGAAAATGATCGAGGGAATGAATTTGCCGTCGTTGGTAAAGGACCAGCTCTTTTATAAAACAGCGCACGAGTTTCTGCGCTTCTAGCTGACGAAACGGAAACTTCGTTCTCCTACATTTCTCGCCGAATCGCCCAGAGGTCGGCAAAGATTGGCTGGAAGAGGGATTCTTTGAGAAATGGAACACCGGGTGAGCCGCCGGTGCCAGTCTTCGCGCCGATCGTGCGCTCCACCAGTTTGATGTGCCGGTATCTCCATTCCTGCAGGCCTTCGTCAAAATCGGTCATCAGCTCAAAAAGAATCGAAACCTCGGGCGAAGTTCGATAAAGCTTTAGAATTTCCGCCTGGACCTTTTCGTTCGGTTGATTTGGCTGCGTCAGGTCGCGCTCTAACAATTCTTCGGGTATCGAGGAGCCGCGCAGTTTTAGGAATTGGTAGAAATGATCGATGACGGTCGATTCCTGCAGGCGCGCTTGCAATTTGTCTGCGCCCGGGAAGTCTGGCTTGACGTGGGCCAGGGCGGTCTTGCGCTTGTAGCCCAGCAGGAATTCCAACTCGCGAAACTGCACCGACTGAAATCCTGAGGCCGTTTCCAGCCGATCGCGAAAGCTGGAGAACGACGAAGGCGTCATCGTCTCGAGGATGTCGATCTGGGCGACGAGGACTTTCATGATCGTCCGGGTGCGCTTGAACGAATGAATCGCGTGGAAAAGCTCGCCGGTCGAAAAATCGCGCTTCACCTTTTCGAATTCATGGAGCAACTGCTTGAACCAGAGCTCGTAGGTCTGGTGAATGATGATGAACAGCATTTCATCATGTTCCGGCGGCTCCGAGCGCGCGCGCTGCAAGGTCAGGAGCTTTTCCAGGTCGAGGTAATTGGCGTAGGTCAGCGGCGGCATGAAACAATGGTGAACAGCGTTCCGCTTCGCGTCAACGCCCGGGCCGGCCGAGCGCAAACCATCCAACGGCGATCAGTGTCGCCACGATGAGCCCGAGTGAGAGAAAAAGCAGACCATTCTGCCGGCGGGCCCGGCGCCGCGCCGCGGCATAGGGGATGCGGGTGAAGCTCACCATTGTGTAAAGCGGCAGATACTTTCCCGGGAGGGCGCCTTCGAGAAAATGATCCAGCTTCTTCTTCGCCCGGAAAATAGGCGACGCGGCTTTGTCCCGCATCTCGACGAAGTTCTCCAACGCGAGTTCGGCCAGGGCGTCAGCGTTCTGCTTGCGCTCGGCGTAGTAGGCGCGAAACGCGGCACCGCGGTCGTGCGGAAAGCGGGCCAGACTTTGATCGAGGACCTCACAATCTTCGAAAGCCGCGTTCATCCCCTGGCCGTAGAACGGCACGACCGCGTGCGCGGCATCACCGAGCAGCGCGACCTTGTCCTCGTAGATCCAGGGCGAGCTGTAAATCGTCACTAACGAGCCGGTCGGATTTTCCCGAAACTCCTCCACCAGTGCCGGCATGAGTGGAAGCGCATCCGGGAATTCCCGCTCAAACAATCGCTGGATCGTGGATGGCTCTGTCGTCTGGTCGAAGTTCTTCTTCTCCCAAAATAGGGTGCAGGTGAATGATCCGTCAGGGTTTGGGAGAGCAATCATCATGAAGCTGCGTCGCGGCCAGATGTGGAGGGCGTTCTTTTCCATCCGCCACTCTCCCGTTGCCGTTGGCGGAATCGTTAGCTCCTTGTAGCCGTGATCGAGATAACTCTCTCGGTAATCGAAACCGGGAAGGCGCGTGCGCATGGACTGCCGAACAATGGAGAATGCGCCGTCGACCCCAATGACGGCATCACCGCGTGCGACCACCTTTCTCGATTGGCCAGGTAACGAGAACTCGGCTTCCGGCTTCTCCAGGTCGATTTCGTTGCAGCGATGGTCGAAGAAGACCCGAACACTCGGAGACTCGAGGGCGCAGTCGGTCACTGCGGTGTTAAGGGCTGCCCGGCCAATGGAATTAATGTGCTTGGCTGGGTCGCGATCGTAGGGAGCGAAATGAAGGTCGCCGCGGCGGGAATGAATCATCCGGCCCTGCATAGGGATGGCCTGCGCCAGCACGCTCTCCGCGAGGCCCACTTGCGCGAGGGCATGGATACCACGGGTCGAGAGGGCGAGGTTGATCGAACGGCCGCCCACAAAATTTCCCGCGCGCGGGTCGCTTCGCCGCTCATAGAGGTCGACCTCGTGGCCTCGCTTCCCGAGATAGGCCGCGAGCAAACCACCGGCCAGGCCGTTGCCGACGAGAACAAATTTCGACATCGCGGGGATTCTAGCGAGGTGATTTGCCGGGCAAAGTCGAATCCTCGAGCGCCACCGCGCCGACACTGGCATTGCAGGTGCTGGAGAAGTGCCCGCCCGATGCATTTTAGACCTCAACCGGAGAAACGAAGCGATTCTGCCCCGCTGGAATTGAAGGCGATTCTGGTCGTGGATGACGACCAGCAGCTCGCCTCGGCGCTGCAGTGGATTTTAGCCGAAGAAAGTTTTCTGGTGGATGTCGCTTTTGATGGCGAACAAGCCTTGCAGAAAATCAAGAACCACGATTACGAAGCCGTGATCTGCGACTTGAAGATGCCGCGACTCCAGGGTGACGAATTCTACTTCGCCGCCAAACAGACCCGTCCCACGCTGGCGGACCGCTTCATCTTCATCACTGGTTACAGCACGGACCCGCGCATCCACAGCTTTCTTGCTGGGAACGAAGTGAAGTTTCTGCTCAAGCCGTTTCCGATCAACGGCCTGATCAGTTGTGTGCGCGAGTTGCTGCGCTAAAAGTCGTTAGTTACTTTCGCCCAGAATTTGGGCAAACCGCCAAACCTCGTGGAACGAATTGTAGAGCGGAGTCGGAGCCGCTCGAATCACATTCGGTTCCCGGAAATCGCATTTGACGCCCGCAGCCTCGAGACGAGCGAATAAACGCTTGGGTTCGCGATGAGCGAGCAGGGATAGCTGCGCACCATGCTCCGCGGGCTCGTGCGGGGTGATGATCTGGATGCGCTTATCTCCCAATTGATCGAGGAGAAACTGCAGATATCCCGTCAGGAAAATCGATTTCGCACGCAGCTTCTTCATTCCCCCGGCTTCGTCGAAAATGGCGAGGGACGCGCGCAAGGGTGTCATGGACAAGATGGGAGGATTGCTCACCTGCCAAGCGTCCGCGGTCGGCACCGGCACAAACTCGGGTCGCATCTCGAAGCGCGTTTTGGGATCGTTGCCAAACCAGCCGGCGAAGCGCGGAAGCTCCGTGTTACGCGCGTGGCGTTCGTGCACAAACGCGCCGGCCACGGCGCCGGGACCGGAGTTCAGATATTTGTAGGAACACCAAACGGCGAAATCGACCTTCCAGTCATGCAGGGCGAGGGGAACGTTGCCAACCGCGTGCGCCAGATCGATCCCGACGGTGATCCCGCGTTTTTGCGCCTCCGCGGTGACGGTCTGGATGTCGAAAAGTTGGCCGGTGAAAAAATTGACGCCGGCCAGTAAAACTAACGCAATCTCGTCACCGTGCTGGTCGAGCAAACGTTGAATCGTTTCTGGCCGAACCGTAAATTCACCCTGGCGCGGCCGCGCCCGAAGCAACGCCGTCGCGGGATCGAAGCCATGGTGAGCGAGTTGGGATTTAATCGCATAGCTATCTGAAGGAAAGGCCGTTTCCTCCATCACGATTTTAAAGCGCGGCGGTGTCGGCCGGTAAAACGTCGCCATCATCAAATGGAGATTCACCGTCAGGCTATTCATCGCGATGACTTCGTGCGGGAGCGCACCGACAATGCGCGCCAGCGGTTGGCGCACGCTTTCGTGGTAGGTATACCAGGGCGTTTTTGCCCCAAGGTGCGCATCGACCGCGAGTTTTTGCCAATCTTCCAGTTCTTGCTCAACCAACGCGCGCGCACTTTTTGGCATCAGTCCGAGCGAATTGCCGACGAAGTAAATCAAAGGTTTGCCCTTCGCATCGGCGGGACAATGAAAGCGCTCGCGGAACGGTCGGAGCGGATCCTGCGCGTCCATTTCGCGGGCAAAACTTTCCTCAGCGGAGAATTGCATGCTCATCGTCTAAACCGAATCACCGTGTTTTCAATCGTCCGCGCGCGGGGGCGGTAGCTGCATCAGCTCGATCGTAGTGCCGTCCGGATCGCGGAGATAGACGACGCGCTTTCCCGCGTTCGGCCCTTTGGTGAGTGTTTGCGGCTCACCCGCGGACTGCCAGCCGAACTCGGCGACGCGTTTGAGGAGCAGATCGAGATCATCCACCAACAAGGCAAGGTGGACGAAACCGACATCGCAGGGGCGGGCGGCCAGTTTTCTTCGCTGCGCGGGTGCGAGGTATTCCAGCAACTCGATCTTGTGGCCCGGCGCCCGCAAAACGGCGAGTTGAATCTCGGCTCCTTTTACGCCGGTGATTTGTTCCGCGAGCGCGCCCGTCTGATGCGCGCGATGCGAGAATTCAAAGCCGAGAACGTCCCGCCAAAAAGCGAGCGCTCGTTCCAGATTCGCCACCGTGATGCCGGTGTGATCGACGGCGATGACTCGGAATTGCGACGGGTTCATCTCGTGATCGCTTCGCCTCAACTCCATCCAATTTCAACCCGGTGTCGGTCGCGGCCTTTCGGAACTCCTCGCGCCCGAATGGAATTTTCGCTGTGATTTTTCGCGCGGGTCCGCGAATCACTCAGGTAACAGCAATGCCGTTTGTCTACCGCGATGCACGCAACCGCCACCAGCATGACCGCCGTCACCGATAAGGAAATCTTCACCCGCCTGATCGCGGAACACAGCGGCATCATCCGAAAGGTCGCGCTCGGTTACACCAGCACGCGGGCCGATCGCGAGGATCTTGGCCAGGAAATCATCCTTCAGCTCTGGCGCGCCTATCCGCGCTATTCGCCCGATCGCCCCTTCTCCACCTGGATGTATCGGATCGCCTTGAACGTCGCGATTTCGCTCCTGCGACGCCACATCCATCCCGTCAGGCAAACTCTTTCTCTCGAAGAAAACGAAATCGACGTGATGGACGAAAACGCCGGACACCCGGAGCCGGACGACCGTGTCGCGCTCTTGCAGCAGGTCATCGCCGCCCTCCGGCCGCTCGATCGCGGCCTCCTTCTTCTGTATCTCGATGACCACAGTTATCGCGACATCGCCGTCATCCTCGGACTCACCGAAACCAATGTGGCGACCAAACTCAATCGCCTCAAACAGCGGGTCCGCGAGGAAACGCTCAAACTCAACCGACCAAACTCATGACTGAACTCGACGATCTGAAATCCACCTGGCAAACCCTTAACCGCAACCTCGAGCGGCAGCACGCGCTCGCCTTCCACCAGTTCCGCGAGAGCAAGCTAACGCGCTTTCGCTCCGGCTTTCGACTGCTCGTGACCGGGCAGATCATCCAAATTATCTTCGGCGCGCTTCTTGCATTAGTCGGCGGAAGCTTCTGGGCCGATCACATCGGCATTCCGCACCTCATGATCTACGGCATCGCGCTACACGCCTATGGTTTGATGTCCATCTTTTTCGCCGCGCGCGACCTTTACCTGATCAAGCAGCTGGACTACGCCGCGCCCGTCCTCGCACTGCAAAAGCAAATCGCCGAACTGCGCGCCTGGCACCTGCGCTCCGCGCTGTGGTTTGGCATTGCCTGGTGTTTCATGTGGATTCCAATCCTGCTCATGATGTTCTATCGACTGGGCGCCGATGTCTGGAAGCATCATCCTGAAGTGGTCGGCTGGTTCGTCGTGAGTGGATTCATTAGCCTGGGATTTCTGCTCGGCCTCGTCGCGTGGTCGCGGCGCCCCGGTCAGGAGAAACTCGCCAAGAATCTCGACGACAGCTCCGGCGGCCGCAGTGTGAAACGCGCGCAGACGCTGCTCGACGAAATCGCGCGCTTCGAGTGCGAGTGATTTGGGGAGCGCACACGCCTCGCGTGCTGACGATGGCGCCTCGCCCTCGCAGACGTTATCGAGAGGCTCCGCGCTCCCAACTCGCTCTCTTCAAAGCCTATCGCAGCGCCGCAATCACTTTTAGCTCGATCGCGATCGGCGTCGGCAGCGCGCCAACTCCAACGGTAGTGCGAGTCGGATTCGGCTTCGCGGGGCCCGCGAAATACTCGGCGTAGATTCTATTGTAGATCGGAAAGTCTTCATCCATGTGGGTGAGGAAAACGGTGACATCGATGATGTCATTCCAGGTCGCTCCGGCGTCTTCCATGACCAGACGCACGTTTTCAAAAACGGCGTGGCATTGCTTTTCGATGTCATGGCTGGCGATTTTCCCTGCGGCATCAAGGGTTACGCCGGGAATTTCGTTGCTTCCGCGGACGCGCGGTCCAATCCCAGAAAGGAACAGCAAATTGCCGACGCGCCTCGCATGCGGAAAAGCGCCGACAGGCTCAGCGGCGCGCTCGCTTTCGTAGGATTGGCTCATTTAGCAGGCACAGATTAACACAGAAAAAACGCAGATGTCGGGAACCAGTCGAGAGGGCTTGCGGAAACGCCCGTTCCTGTCGGTGATCATCTGTGGCGAGGAAACCTGATCTATCCGCCAGCGATTGCGCCGACGATAAAGAACGGCTCCGCCCCGTTGGCAATCGCTTCCGGCAACCGCGTCTCTGGAGGAGAGTGCGAAGCATCTTCGCCGCAGGCAAAGAAGCGCACGAGCGGTCGCCGTTGGTGCGTGACATGATCGCGCATCGTGCCATCGAGCATCGGGTATTTTTGCTCGAGCGCGTCCAGAATCGAACGGACCGTGACCGGCGGCGTCACATCGAGCGAAACTTCGTCGCTCACCCGCGCAAGCGTCCGCAGATGCTGGGGAAGGACGACGCGAATCATTTCAGGGTCTGGACTTCGACCGACAGCACCGCGGGAAGATCGCGCACGATCGCGTTCCAGGAATCGCCAGAGTCCGCCGAGCAGTAAACCTGACCGCCGGTGGTGCCGAAATAAATTCCGCAGTCAGCTAACGAGTCAACGCACATCGCGTCGCGCAGCACATTCACATAGCAATCGCGCTGCGGCAGACCATTGGTTAATTCTTCCCATTCGTTTCCGCCGGTGCGGCTCCGGTAAACGCGCAGCTTTCCCTCCAGCGGGAAATGCTCGGAGTCGCTCTTGATCGGGACGACGTAAATTGTCTCCGGCTCGTGCGCGTGGATGTCGATCGGGAAACCGAAATCGGTCGGCAGATTGCCGCTGACTTCGCGCCAGTTCTCGCCGCCGTCGTCGCTCCGCATGATGTCCCAATGCTTCTGCATGAACAGCGTTTGCGGCCGCGAGGGATGGAGCGCGATGTGGTGGACGCAATGTCCCACTTCGGCGTGCGGATCGGGAATGTATTGCGAATGCAGTCCGCGATTGATCGGCTTCCAGGTCGCACCTGCGTCATCGGAGCGGAAAGAACCGGCTGCGGAAATGGCGACGTAGATGCGTTGCGGATTTGATGGGTCGAGCAGAATGGAATGGAGACACATTCCGCCTGCGCCCGGTTGCCATTTCGGGCCGGTGTCATGTTGACGCAGACCGGAAAGTTCGCTCCAAGATTTTCCGCCGTCCTTCGACTCGAACAGAGCCGCGTCCTCCACCCCCGCGTAGACGTGATCGGGATTTGTCAGCGACGGCTCGAGATGCCAGACGCGTTTGAACTCCCACGGATGTTGCGTGCCGTCGTACCACATATGCGTGCCCGGAACGCCGTCATAGACGAATTTGTTGCTCTCCGTTTTCGGCATGCCGTCGGGCGTCGTTTTCGGTTCTTCTGGCCCAAAGCCGGGCTGCGACCACGTTTTGCCTCCGTCGTCGGAGCGCTGAATGATCTGCCCGAACCAGGCGCTCGTCTGCGAGGCATAGATGCGATCTGGATTCACCGGCGAACCTTTGGCGTGATAAATTTCCCAGCCGGCGAAATGCGGACCATCGACCTTCCAATGTTTTCGCGCCTCATCCGAAGTGAGGACAAACGCGCCTTTGCGCGTGCCGACGAGAACTCTTACTCCACTCATTACACTCTTCTAAAAGACGAATGCCTGTGTTTCCAGCAAGAACGCTTTCGAGACAAAGGATGTGGCCGGCCTCGCCGTAATGGCCCAAAAGAAATCCCCCATGCTAGAGGGCGACTTTCGTCCCAAAGCGCATGGCTGATCGTTCCTTCGCCTTGCGCGCCTCGGCCTCCCGGTTGTGCGGTTCGGCCTTTGTCACCAGTGCGTCGAGCAGATCGCGGACTTCTTTGGTGATGCGATCCACCGCGCGATCGAAGGCAGCTTCGTTCGCCTCCGACGGCTTGGCGAAGCCGGAAACCTTGCGCACGAACTGTAGCGCGGAGGCGCGCATTTCGTCCTCGGTCGCGGGCGGAAGAAAGTTATAGAGCGGTCGAATGTTGCGGCACATGCCGGAAACTCCGACGCCGTGCAGGAGTTGGCAATCTCGCCCTCCAGTCTCGCGGGCCACGAAAAAAATGAGCGATGCTTGCAACAGAGACACGCGAGCGGGGTATCTTCGCCGAAAGTGATGTACTGATGCAAACTCCCAAAAGCAGGACCTCCTCGGCCGACGCGCTCGTCGGTCTTTGGACACTGGCGCTGACGGCTTTTGTCATCGGTGCCCTTTATTTCGCGCGGGAACTTCTCATTCCTCTGGCGCTTTCGGCGCTGCTGACGTTTCTGCTTTCGCCGGTGGTCGCGCGCGTCGAACGCTGGATCGGTCGCATCGCGGGCGTGCTCGTGATTGCCTTGTTGATCTTTACCGTCGTCGGTGGCGCCGGCTGGCTGGTGACGAGACAACTGGTCGATCTCGCGACGAAGCTTCCGGAGTACAAGGGCAACATCACGACCAAGCTGCACGCTTTCCGCACCCCGAAGAATGGCGCCTTTACGAAATTCTCTCAGACCGTCGACGAGCTGAAGGAAGAACTTCCCGGCGGCACCGCCGCGAACACCCTCACGATTACCCAGGAAGTCGGCAAACCGCAGACGGCGATCGCGTCGCCCCCGAATCCGCCGACACAGGCCGTGCCGGTGAAAGTGGTCGAAACAGCCAAGGCCAATCCGATCGAGCTGGTTCGCACCATTATCACGCCTTTGCTTGGGCCGCTCGGGACCGCCGCTCTCGTCCTCGTGCTCGTGATCTGCATGCTTTTTCAGCGTGAAGAATTGCGCAACCGTCTCATTCGCCTCGTCGGGCAGGGCCGCATCAGCGCCACCACGCGCGCGCTCGATGACGCGGCCGATCGCGTTTCGAGTTACCTGAGAATGCAATTGCTGGTCAATGTGACCTACGGCATTTGCATCGGGACCGGACTTTATTTCATCGGCGTCCCGAACTACGCGCTCTGGGGTTCGCTCAGTATTATCCTGCGGTTCATTCCCTATATCGGTCCGTGGGTGGCAACTATTTTACCAACTGGCCTCGCGCTCGCGGTCTCCCCGGGTTGGACGATGCCAATCCTCACCGTCGCCCTTTTCGGCGGCATCGAATTGATTCTCAACAATGTGCTCGAGCCCTTGCTCTATGGACGGCACACCGGCGTCTCGTCCATCGCCTTGATCGTCGCCGCCGTCTTCTGGACATGGCTCTGGGGTCCGCTCGGCCTTGTCCTCGCGACTCCGCTCACAGTTTGTCTCGTGGTCATGGGCCGGCACGTTCCGCGGCTGGCGTTTCTCAGCATTCTTTTGAGCGATGAAGAAGCACTCACCCCCGGCGAAGATTTCTACCATCGGTTGATCACCGCGGGCGATCAGGATGAAGGTGAGTTTGTCGATTCCTACTTAAAGGACAAACCGGTCTTCGAGCTATACGACTCGGTTTTTCTGCCGGTGATTCGCAACTCCGAAAAAGACGCGCGGGAGGGCCGGCTGGAATCGGATCAGCTAATGGAAGTTCGGCATAGCCTGCGCGCCGTGCTCGACGATCTCTCGAGTCGCCCGACGATTTTGGAATCTCTCCCGAACGGCACTGAGCCGGCCACCCCGGTGCCAGCCGCCGCGAGCGATTATCGCGTCTGCTGCCTTCCCGCGCGCGCCGAGCGCGACGAATTGGCGGGAGCCATGCTCGCGCATCTGCTCACGCCGTTCTGCCATGCGCAAAACGCCTCCGTCCGCCTGGAAAGCGCGGAACTTTTGGACCTCGTCGAGAAACAGGACGCCGAGCTGGCCTGCATTTCGGTCGTGGCGCCTTCGACCTTGATCCAGGCGCGCCACCTTTGTGCGAAACTTCGTTCCCGTTATCCGCAGTTGAAGATTGTCGTTGGGCTTTGGGGCGCGACTGATCGCGTGCCGGAAGCCAGTGCTCGCCTGCGCGAGTCGGGGGCGGACGCGGTCGTGACTTCCTTTACCGATGCCGTCGCGCAGATTTCGGCCCTGGCCCAGCCAGTGGACGAGCCGATGATCGCAGGGGCGACTCCGGCCGACGAAGACGAGCGCCTCGCCGCTCTGGCGGACGCGAAGATTTCTGACGAATACGAACTCGTCTTTGATCGCATCACCGCCAAGGTCGCCCGTCTCTTCGAAGTCCCGATCGCGCTTCTGAATATCATTGAGAGCGACCGGCAATTCTTCAAGAGCCACAGTGGATTGGCTGAAGACCTCGCGAAGGCCCGGCACCTCTCGCGCGATGTTTCGGTGTGCAGCCACGTTGTCGCCGGTAACGACGTCGTGGTTGTCGAGGACCTGGCGCGCGACCGTCGCTTCGCCAATAATCCGCTCCTAAAAGACCGGAAACTCCGTTTTTATGCCGGCGCGCCCATTCGCGCCGCGAATAACCAGCCCATTGGTTCGCTCTGCATTCTCGACTTCAAACCGCGCCGCCTTACCCCCAGCGAAGTGCGCCTCTTGCAGGAATACGCCAGCGAAGTGAGCGAAGAAATCGCCCGTAAGGCCAGTTTGCCCTCGCCGGTCGAATCTCAGACACCGGAACTCGTTTCCTAGGGAAGCATTGGGATGCCTCCCTCCTCAGCCCGAGGCATTTCCAGCCCGTGGAATGCCCAGAAAAATTGAATAACGGGCTTATGCATACGACTAACCTATCAGATGAAAAAATTCCTATCGTTAATGATTGGATCCTCGCTCGCGCTGACCGCAATGGCGCAGCAGGATCAGCCGACCTCGCCCGCGCCGACTAACGCGCCGACTAAGAAAGAGAAAAAAGAGGCCAAGGCCGAGCAACAGGCCCCGGCTCAGCCGCAACAAGGTCAGGGTCAGAACCCGCAGGACGGCAACAAAGCCGAACGCAAGGCCGACCGCGCGCAAATGCGAGCCGAACGTAAAGCGGGCGCGAACACGCCGGACGCTTCCGGCAACGCGAATCCGAATGTCAACGCGAACGCAAAC
>JBBSEO010000030.1:0-14153 GCA_038239645.1 Chthoniobacterales bacterium
GCCGGAGCGATAGCTAAACCCGACTCGGCCATCCTGAAAGAATGAATTCTCGCCTTCACGCGCTTTCCGGTATTCAAAAACGGCGCCGACCGTAAATCCGATACTCCAGTCATCGCCTTCCACTTCGGTGACGCCGTCCAAGCCGCCGGGAACGAAACCGGCATTAGCGTAGGCGGTGCGAATCGCTGCGATGGTCGCGGGAATCGCCGCCGCGGGAACACCGCGCGCGGCCAGCGCCGCCGGGAGTCCGGCGTAGAATTGCGCCAGGGGCGCCTGCGCCGCGAGACCGAAGTCGATCGCCTGAGACAGGCGCGCGGAAGCGTATTGGATATCAATGCTGGCGCCGAGCGAAAGGCGATCCCAAAGCCGATAGGCAATTGTCGGCTGAATATCGAACGTCGTCAGTTTGGAGCGAAGCGCGGCGTAGCGTCCGACGAATCCCGGGTCGTAATCCGTTTCAAGTCCGAACGGAACGGTCAAGCCCAGGCCGACAGTCAGGTCGCCGGTGCTCGGTCCGCGCAGGATTGGCTGCGAAAAATAGATATTCGGAAGGGGCTTCGCGACGCCCCCATCACCGCCGTTGTTTCCGGTAACCGGCAAGCCGTTCAGGGGCGTTCCCGGCAAATTGTAGCGCGAGCCCTGGTCATGGAAGGTGGCGCTGGGAATAATGTAGTTTAAGCCAAGCTGGACTTCGCCTTGATCGAGCAGGGCAATCCCGGCCGGATTGTAGAAAAGAACCGAAACGTCCTCGGCGGAGGCGGCGCCACCGGCGAAGGCGACCCCGAGGCCGCTAACGCTCTGCTCGCTCAGGGCGAAACTGCCGGCGCGCGCCAGCATTGGGAAGCAAAGAAGAAGGACGGCAGAAAGAAGGATTCGTCTCATAGTCGCGCCCAGATAATTCCTCTGCTGGAACGAACACAAACAAAAAATCACTCCTTTTGGGCCTAACGTCCCAGCTGGGCATGAAAGAGGGGGATCAAGGCGAAAGTCGTGGCGTCGAAAAATCCGTGGGCAAAAATCGCCGGCCAGACCGACCGGTGATAAACCATCACCCCGCCGAGGAACAACCCCAGAATGCCGGCGAGAATCGTGGCCGCAAAGCCCTGCGGAAAATGCGCGGCGCCAAATCCGATCGCGATGACAGCGACGGCCAGGTATTGACCTCGCTCGGAGGCGAACGCTCTTGGCCACAAATGCCGCATGCTGGCGAGAAGGCCAACGCGCCAGAATTCTTCGCGGCCGCCGGCCACGACGAAGCTCACCAGTGTGACCGTTAACAAGAAATAGGCGCGATCATGTTGGAGCGCGCCCACGCTGACGAGCCGATCGACCCGCGGCGCGTTCGCCTGCGCGACGTGGCGCACCTTTTCAGCGTCGAGCAGGCCGGTGGCCATCGCCCCGAGGACGACCGCGATGGCAATGATCGCCAGCGCGACGCGAAAAAGGAGGGAATAGCCGGCGCCAAGTGGTGCCGCCGACCAATGCCAATGCAGCAGCAGGTCTTCGCGCGTCGGGCGGGTGAAAAAGCAGGCGAGGAGAAAGACAACGCTAAAGAGGAGAATCTGCGCGCCACAGACCCAGAGCAGGCCCGCGGTCGAAGTCCCTAGCGCGGGCGTAGCGCTCGGATGTCGAATCTGCAGGACCGAGGCGGGCAGGAAATAAACGCCCAGAAGAAAGAATTGAATCCACCATCGCCAAAGCCCGTTTTTCATTCTCCTTACGCGAGCAGCTGACGAAATTCGTTTTCGCTCAAAATTCTTACTCCCAGTTTCTTCGCCTTCTCGAGCTTGCTCCCGGCTTCTTCGCCAGCCAGCAGGAAATTCGTTTTTTTGCTGATGCTGCCGCTCACCTTTCCGCCGGCGCGGATGATCGTCTCGGCGATCTCATCGCGTGGTTGCGAGAGCGTTCCGGTGATGACGAAAGTCGAATTGGCGACGGCCGAGTTCGAGGCCGCCTTCGGTTCCACGGTGGGGCGCACCCCCGCTTTTTCCAGCCGTGCGATCAGGCCGCGATTGTGCGGCTCCTGAAAAAATTGACGAATACTCGCGCCCACGACCTCACCGACGTCGGGGATGCGCTGCAACTCATCGGCGCCGGCCTCAAGGAGCGGTTCAATTCCTCCAAAGTGTGACGCCAATTGCCGTGAGGAAGTTTCGCCCACATGCAGAATTCCCAGACCGAAAAGCAAACGCCAGAGCGGCTGCGTCTTTGATCGCTCGATCGCCCGGAGGAGGTTCGAGATGCTTTTTTCTCCCATGCGCTCGAGCTGACCCAGCTTCGCTTCGTCAAGGTCGTAAATATTGCTCACGTCACGAACAAATTCCCCCTTCACCAACTGCGATACCATCGCTTCCCCCAGGCCTTCGATGTCCATCGCCCCGCGCGCCGCGAAATGCTCGAGCCGCCGGCGCACCTGCGCGGGGCAGGCCGAATTCACGCAACGAATCGCGACCTGCTCTTCATCTTTCACCACCACGCTTCCGCATTCCGGACACTTCTTCGGCAGGCGAAATTTCTTCTCCGAGCCATCGCGCAAGTCGCTCCGCACGCTTACGACCGCGGGAATGACATCGCCGGCTTTTTCGATCACGACGGTGTCGCCGACGCGAATATCTTTTCGGGCGACTTCTTCCTCGTTGTGCAAAGTGGCGCGGCTAACGGTTGACCCGCTCACGAAAACCGGCTCGAGCGCGGCCACGGGCGTGAGCACTCCGGTGCGCCCAACCTGCACCAGAATATCAAGCAACTTCGTTTCCGCGCGCTCGGCTTCGTACTTGAACGCGATCGCCCAGCGCGGCGACTTCGAGGTGTAGCCAAGCCGTTCGCGCTGCGCAAAATCGTCCACCTTCACCACCGCGCCATCCGTCTGGTAGGCGAAATCCCGCCGAATTTTCTCCAGGTCGCGGATGGCCGTGATTGCTTCGTCGGCCGAACTGGCCTGCCACTTTTTCTCGGTATGCGGCAGTCCCAGTTTTTTCAGCAACGGAAAGAGCGCGGAATGTTTGGTGAGTTTCAACCCTTCCACCGCACCGGTCCCGTAAAAAACCACGCCGAGCGGGCGTCGGGCGGCGATCGCGGGATCGAGTTGTTTCAGTGAACCGGCGGCGGCATTGCGCGGATTGGCGAATGTGGGAAGGCCCTCCTCCGCGCGGTGCGCATTCAATTTCTCGAAGCCGCTCTTTTCCATGAAGACTTCGCCGCGGACTTCGAGCAGGGCCGGCGCTTCGCCTTTCAATCGTTCCGGCACCTGCCGAATGGTGCGCAAGTTCTGGGTGATATCGTCGCCGACCGTTCCGTTTCCCCGCGTGGCGCCATATTTCAGCACGCCCTTTTCGTAGAGCAGCGAAACCGCGACACCATCGACCTTGGGCTCGATCACCACCGGAATCTTTTCGCCCGGCAGCAACTTCTCGAGCCGCGCGTAGAATTCGTGCAGTTCTTCTTCCGAATAGGTGTTGTCGAGGCTGAGCATCGGCGCGCGATGCGTGATCTGGGAAAATTGGGCGAGCGGTTTGCCGCCGACCTGTCGCGTGGGCGAGTCGGCGCGCGCGAACTGCGGAAAATCTTGTTCGAGCTCGGCCAGCTCGCGATAGAGCGCGTCGTATTCCTGGTCGGGAATGGTCGGCGCGGCTTCTTCGTAGTAGCGGCGATTGTGCGCGGCCAGATCGCGCCGCAGGATTTCGATCCGTTCGCGTGCGGCCGTTTCGGTCATCGCTTGAGCATACGAATCCAAACGCGATGGTCTACGTCGCGCGATGAGAGAAAAAATTCTCGGAGTGGAAGGCGGCGGGACGAAAACCGCGTGGGCGCTTTTTGCCGGAGACGAAATGATCGAGCGCGGGAAATTACCGCCATCGAATCTTCGGCTCACCCCGCGCGATCAACTTGAAAAAATCCTGCGCGCGTTGCCCGCGCCGGTTGATCGTGCCGGAATTTTCCTGGCCGGTTGCGCCACGGTCGACGACCGCGCCTCGCTCCAACGGCTCGCGGCGACGGTTTGGCCAGGCGCGAAAATTGTCGTCGGAAGCGACCGCGAATCGGGCCTGGCCGCGTGTCTCGAGGATCGCGACGGAATTGTCGTCAATGCCGGGACCGGTTCTTCGGCGACGGGCCGCGCGGGCGATCGAATGGAAAAGGCCGGCGGTTGGGGTCACATCCTCGGCGATACTGGTGGCGCGTATTCGCTTTCGATCCGCGCGCTGCGCTCGATTCTGCGCGAATACGATTCATCGCGGGGCGAGAGGAATTTTGCCGCCTCGATCCTCTCGACCCTGGCATTGAACGACTTCGACGAACTGGTCCGCTGGGCCCAGACCGCGGACAAGACCGAGGTGGCTGCGCTCGCGCCGGTGGTTTTCGCTGCGGCGGAAGAAGGCGACCCCGCCGCGCAACAAATCGTCGTGGAAGGCGCAGCGGCCCTGGCGAATTTTGCCCTGGCCGTCGCGGAGCGTTTGCGTCTGGCCGCGCCGGACGTGGTGTTAATGGGCGGGCTGTTCAACCATCAGCCCGCTTACCTGCGCACCCTGCGCGCGGAAGTGCTGGCGAAACTCCCGCGTGCGTCGATCACCCTGGCGACCACGCCGCCGGAGTGCGGGGCTGCGTGGCTGGTTGCGCGGGAAGGAAATATTTGTCACGAGCTCGCGCAGCCTCCGGTTGAGATCGGAGCGACCGAGCGCGTCAATCCGCGCTCGCGCGAACTCGCGGAAATGAATCCGCGGGGGCTGGTCGATCTTTTCGTTGCAGAGGAAAAATTTGTCGGCGAAGCCCTCGGCGCGGCGGCGGCGGACTTAGCGCGCGCGGTGGAGGTGGCCGCGAAAATCTTGCGCGCCGGCGGACGGATTTTCTATCTCGGTGCCGGCACCAGTGGACGGCTCGGGGTGATGGATGCGGCGGAATTGCCGCCGACTTTTGGCGTTTCGCCGCAAACGGTGCAGGCGATCATCGCGGGTGGTGCGCCGGCGCTGCGGCGTAGCATTGAAGGTGCCGAAGACGACGCGCGTCACGGCGCGTTCGCACTCGATGAACGTAATTTGTCCGCGCGCGATCTCGTGATCGGGCTGAGCGCCAGCGGGCGGACGCCATTCGTGCTCGGGGCGTTGGCGAGGGCGCATGAAATTGGCGCGGCGACGATTTTGCTGCACTGCAATTCGCAGCGTCCGGTCGCGCCCGCGTGCGATCTCGCCATCGAGCTGGACGCCGGCCCGGAAATTCTCGCGGGCTCGACTCGCTTGAAAGCCGGCACCGCGACCAAAGTTGCGCTCAACATTATTAGCACCGGCGCGATGGTCTTGGCCGGGCGAACGCACGGCAACCGCATGATCGATCTTCAGGCGACGAACGAAAAATTGCGGCAGCGCGCGCTGGGGATGGTAATGGAGATTACTGGTGCCACGCGCGACGCGGCGCAGGCTCGCCTCGAACGGTCAAACTGGAATGTGCGGCGAGCGTTGAGCGAGCTCTGAGCATCTTCATCCCAGCGAGAACTTTACCGGCCGCTCGAAAAGATAAGCGCAGTTGAGGGTTGTTTTCCGAAAAGAAGGAAACTTAACTGGAGAACATAACTATGCTTTGGACCATCTTTGTCATCCTGCTCGTGCTTTGGCTGCTCGGACTCGTTACTTCCTACACGATGGGCGGATTCATTCACATCCTGCTCGTCATCGCGGTCGTCATCCTGATCATCAACTTGGTCGGCGGTCGACGCTCTTTATAAGGCTGTAACAATGAAACCTCTCGGAATCGTCGGGATTCTTCTTATCGTTGTTGGGATCGTAGGCTTTGCCCTCGGCGGCTTCGGTTTCTCCACGAAAAAGAAGGATGCTCAGATTGGTCCGGTCGAGATTTCGCATCACGAAGACCATGGCTTTAGCATTCCGCCGGTCGTCAGCGGATTGTGCCTGGTCGGAGGTGTGGTGTTGTTAGTGGCCGGTGCTCGCAGCAACGCTTAGGCGCCGAGGAACAAGTTCACGGCAAATCGCGCTGGGAAGAGAATCCCGGCGCGATTTGCCTTTTCTTTTTTAGCCGGCCTTGAGCACGGCGAAGGTCTTGTTTCCCTTCCGATCCAAATAAAGCAGCACTCCGCGTTTTGGATCGGCTTTGGTCAGGGCATCGCGGAAGGTCTGGACGTTCGTCACGCTCTTCCCGTCCACTTCCGTGATCACATCTTCGCGCTCGACCCCCTGGGTCGCGGCAATGCTTCCATCGGCCACGTCGGTTACGATCACCCCGCGGGCCTCGCCCAGGTGCAACCGCTCCGCCATTTCCTTCGCGATGTCCTGCACTTGAAGACCGAACTTGCCCATGTCTTCCGGATTCGTGCTCGGCGGCGCCACATTCTCGTTCGACGCCCGCGCGACCTCGCTCGGCAACTCGCCCGTCGTCACCGGGACTTCCACCGTCTGACCCTTCCGCCAAACCGTTAGCTTCACGGGCTGGCCGATTTTTTTCTTCAGGATTTCGCGCTGCAATTCCGTATCCGTCGTCACTGATTTCCCATCGACCTGCGTGATGACATCGAAAGGACGGAGCTGACTTTTGTTTGCCGGCGCGTCCGCTTCAATCGTTCGGACCACGACGCCTTTCTCCAGACCTTTTAAGAGATCGCGGATGGCGATGTCGTCGCCCAGCGTTTCGATGCGAATGCCGAGCCAGGGACGAGAGATCTTTTTGCCGGCGATCAACTGGTCGCCGATTTCTTTCGCCAGATTGCTGGGAATGGCGAAACCGAGGCCGCGATTCAACCCATTGATCAGCGTGTTCATGCCGATCACCTGACCGTCGATGTCACACAAAGGCCCGCCGCTATTGCCCGGATTAATCGACGCGTCCGTCTGCAGGTAATCCGAGATGTTGTAACCGCCGCCGAGCAATTTGCTGCGACCTTTTCCGCTCACCACGCCATAGGTGAAGGTGTAATCCAGCTTGAAAGGCGCGCCGATGGCGAACGCAAATTGGCCGACGCGGACCGCGTCGCTATCGCCCAGTTGCACGACTGGGAGATTGGTCGCGTCGACTTTTACCACCGCGATGTCTGTTTTCTCATCGGTGCCGACTATTTTACCCGCGAGTTCCCGGCCATCCTTGAGTTTCACCGAGATCGTTTCGGCGCCTTCGATGACGTGAAAGTTGGTGAAAAGATAACCGTCGGCCCGCACAATGAACCCGGAGCCTTCACTCTGGATCGGCTGGGCGCGCCGAGGCGCTCGTTGCGCACCGTTGTCGTCATCGGAATCGGGCTTTTGCTGGCGAAAGAAGAGATCGTCCAGAGTCATACCCTCGCTATCATTCTTTTTGGTTACCTCGATGATGACCACACTGGGCGCGACGGTTTCGAAGACGCGAGCGAAGGCGTTGTTCAGCGCGTGGACGACATCCTTGCCCGATTCGGCTGCGGCCGGTGGCACGGTCGGCGTCGGCGCAAGCTCCGCGGTCTGCGCGCTGCCTGTTCGCAGCGAAAGTGCGGTCAACAAGATGAAAGCGATTTTCCTCATGAGTTTCCTTTCGACAGGCGGCGCGCCGCCCCCGTTCAATGTCGTCCGGGTCGTGAGCCGTTCATCTTATTTCTCTCCAATCGCCCGAGGGCGCGCCCTGAGGCCTCGGTGCTATTCGTGATAGCCGGACACGGCAAAAATAGCGAGATCCTCCAATCCATAAACCGGCTGATTCACCTCGACGGGAACCGGATCGCCGTGAAGGGCGTGATGCTCGAGGTAATAACCGAGCTGCGTTTGCCAGTTGGCCATGTAGCGCTCGAGGTCCCAGCCGTAGATGCTTTGCGGCGCCGGCGGCAAGGGCTCGGGGGACGTTTGCGGTAGTTGCATCACGATGCTCCCCACGAGAAAAACGCGGTGGCCGCTCCGGAGCGTTTTTTCGATCTCCTGGAAAACGGCGAGCAAAGGCTCTGGCTTGCTCATTTCTTCCATGACGCGATCCCAGCGGTAGACAGAAAAATCTGCGAGATCGGGAAGCGAGCGCCATTTCGTCGGACCATGGTAATAGCGGTTAAAAGTGAGCCCCGACCAGAAGCCGGTCAGGACGATCAAGTCGTCCGGATTGGCTCGACTCGTTAGCTCTTTGGCGATGAGGTCGACGTTGGTCAGGCGCACGCCGCTGTCAGCATAGGCCCACGGAATTTGCAGCGCGGCGATGGCGACGACGGCGGCGAGTTGCGCCAGGCGTTGCCATGTTTCTTTCGCAAAATTTTGCCACAAAGCGTGCACGCAAAGTCCGGCGAACACGAGCAGGAGAAAGAAGTAGCGCGGATGCGTTTGCCAGCGCAGAACGCGGAAAAAAATGAGCGTGACAAACGTAGCCAGGACGAGGGCGAGAACGGGGAAAACGATTTCCGCCGACCGCGGTTTGAGCACCGCGGCGACGAGAGCGAACAGGATCAATGCGACCCAGAACCACGGCATGAGAAATTGGTTTAGTTGCAGGGTGGTACGGAGCACCTCGAAAACCGCACCAAAGGTGGCCGCCCCTGGCATGAGGATGAGCCAGCGGTGACCGATCGAAAACGACGCGAGGTAGGGCGCGAGTGAAACCGCCGCAATTGCGCCGGGAACGAGCGCGAAACTCGCGGCGAGCACTCCACGCTGCCTCAGGACGACAAACGCGGCGGCGAGGCCGAGCGCGAGGATGAAAATGGCGTTGGTATAGCTGGATTGCACCGCCAGCGTTGCCGCGACGGAGGCGACCGCGAGCGACCGAACACTCGTCGCCGCATTCGTTGCTACTTTCCAAAAGGCGCCAAAGCTTACAAGCAGGAAAATCGCGGACAAACCGTATGGCCGAAGTTGGTCGCCGCATTGAAAGGTCAGGGCCGCGACGGCGACGAGCGCGAGCGGCCAGAGCGGCGGCCGCCGGTTGATCCAAAAGCAAACCACCCAAAGCACGGCCAGCCCGATCAGCCCGAGGAGGCAACCGAAGAGGCGCAATTGAAAATCGGTCCCAGCCAGTCCAAGGCCGCTCCAGCCGCGCAAGAGCAAAAAATAGAACGCGGGAAAATTATCGAGATGAAATGCGCCCCGGAAATGCGCGAGATCCGGCATTTGCGCGAGATTAATGCTGGCCACTTCGTCGCGCCAGAGCGGACCAGCGCGATAAAGGAGGCGCAGGTGCAAAGCGACGGCGACCGCAGTCAATCCTGCCGCCACCAGCCATTCCGTGATCTCGAGCCATCGCTTTCTCCGCACGCTGGCACTTTTACTACAGGCGTCGATATTTCGCCGCCTCCATTTGCATGAAACTCTGGCGCTCGCTCCTTCTTCTTTACCGTGAGCTGGACGTGACCGTGAAAGTCGGGCGGCGGCGCCGTCATTTTCGCCACCTTGCAAGTCCGGAAGAAATCGCCGACGCAAGGGAAGCGTTTCGGGCGTTGCCGGATTTGGTCGCACAATTGACCGACGGAATCGTGAGGATCGAGCCGCATCTGATTGACGGCCCGCCGGTTCGCTCGCTCACGGCCCGCGCCCCGAACGAATACTGGCCGTCGCCCGATGATACCCGGGGTGAGCTCGACCGTTTTGCCCCCTCCGGGAAATTTGACTCGATCTTTGTCTTCTGGCCCCAGCACGATTTCGCGCACGGCGTTTCCATTCCCGGGAGCGCCTGGGGCCTCGGGATGGGCGCGAGCGAATGGTCGAACGGCGCGACTTATGCCGCGGTCGCAAACGCGCCGCACCATGCCTGGGCGGGCGAGGCGCCGGGCGAGGTCTGGCTGCACGAATGGCTGCACGGCGTTTGCCATCACTTTGCCGCGCAGGGACTTGCGATGCCGGCCCGGGATGCCGATGGCGCTGAACTCCATGGCTATGTCCGCTCGCCCACGCGCGGCTGGTGCGATTATTACCGCGACCTGATGAACGGCCAGGTCCCGGAGGGCGGAAAATTCTGCGGCATTCCGGCAACCGCCTGGGCGGCTTAACCGAAAAATTGAACAACCGCGAATGCAGGTCGTCAGACGATATCCTGATAACCGGCGGGCTGGAATCCGCTGGGAATTGACAGATTAGTTAACGACGTTAACTTTTTCCTACATAAATTGAAAATAGCGAATCTCACCGCGGAGAAAGCGGAGGGTAAGCAGTTCGTTTCGCACGCCCCGGGCTACTGGCCGGGCGTTGCCCCGGAGCTTTGGAACGACTGGAAATGGCAGCTCAAAAATCGCGTTACCACGCTCGCTCAGCTGGAACAACACCTCGTGCTGAGCGAGGAGGAACGCGCCGGCGTTTTGCTGAGCGGCGATAAGCTCGCGCTCGCGGTCACGCCGCATTTTTTTAATCTCATCCCGCGCGATGATCCGGACGACCCCATCCGGCGACAGGTCATTCCGCGGGTCGAGGAAACCTGGGCCTCGCCTTACGACATGGTGGATCCGTGCGGCGAAGATTCGCACATGCCCGTGCCCGGACTGGTCCATCGATATCCGGATCGCGTTCTTTTCCTCGTAACAGATCGATGCGCAAGTTACTGCCGCTATTGCACGCGCGCGCGCGTCGTCAGCGGCGTTGGCGAGCAGGAATTACACACCGAATTTGAAGCCGCTTACAAATATCTCGAAGCGCACACCGAGATCCGTGACGTCCTGCTCTCGGGCGGCGACGCGCTCCTTTTCAGCGACGATAAACTTGAAAAAATCCTGAGCCGGCTGCGAGCCATCCCACACATCGAGTTTCTGCGCATCGGGACCCGCGTTCCCATTTTCCTGCCGCAACGCATTACCCCCGAGCTTTGCGCGATGCTGGCCAAATATCATCCGCTCTGGATGAGCGTGCACGTCAATCATCCGCGCGAGCTAACGAGTGAAGTGAAAGCGGGCCTTGAGCGTTTGGCCAATGCCGGTATTCCGCTCGGCAATCAAAGCGTTCTTCTCAAAGGAGTGAACGACGACCTTGAGATCATGAAAACGCTCGTGCACAAACTCCTGATGTGCCGCGTCCGTCCGTATTACATTTACCAGTGCGATTTGATCAACGGCTCGACGCACCTGCGCACCTCGGTCGCGAAAGGCATTGAGATCATCGAAGGCCTGCGCGGACACACCACCGGCTACGGCGTGCCGCAGTTCGTCATCGACGCCCCCGGCGGCGGCGGCAAAGTCCCGATCAATCCCGGTTACGTTCTCTACCACGACAACGAAAAAATCGTGATCCGGAATTACGAAGGCAACATCTACGAGTACCCGGAAACCGGCGCCGAAAATGTCGTCTTCGCGCCCCAACGCGAGTATCACGACGAGTATTTGTATTCCTAAGATCGCGCGACCGGCGACCTTTCGGAATGGACCCGGGCGGAAATTCGCGCGTGATTGCCAGCGATTGGTGACAGCACCGGAGAAATGGTGACGCAGGCCATTTACGAGAAACGACTCGGCTGATTGGTTTTTCCTTTGCCGTGAGCGCACCAGCGTGAATCGTCGGCGGGTGCCAAAGAAAACGATCGCGGTGCTCGGGGGCGGCTCGGCGGGATTCACGGCCGCGCGCAAAGCCTGCCAGCATGGCGCCCGCGTTTTGTTTTTCATGGGCGACAACGCCGATCACGCCTCGCTTTGTATCAACGCCGGCTGCATGCCGTCGAAGGCCTTGTTCGGCGCGATCGATGCCATGCACCACGCCAAACGGCACGGCTGGCTGGAGGTAAGACCGAAGCAGCCGGACGAGTATCTCGCGCAACTCGTTAGGTGGAAAGACAACGAGATCGCCAAGTTTCGCGCCTATCGGCAAAAGGAAATTCGCGAGCTCGCGAGCGATACCTTCAAGATCATCCCTGCCCACGCCACATTCCTCAATGACCACGAGCTGGCGAGTGAAGGTGAGCGCTATCACTTCGATGCGGCCATCATCGCCACCGGCTCGGTCACCAGCCGGCCGAAAATTCCCGGGCTCGATTGGAGCTGGGATGGCATTTGGACGAGCGATGAGATTCTGCACAACACCAGGATCGCGCGCTCCCTCGCCGTCGTCGGTGCCGGCGCGATTGGGCTGGAGTTTTCGCTTCGCTACGCGCGGCTCGGGACGGAAGTAACATTGTTCGCGCGCTCCGGCTTGCTCGCCGAATTTCCTTCGCACTTTGGCGAACGGCTTTCGTCGATCTACGAGCGCGAAAGCGTGCGCGTGCTTCGGCATCGCGTCGCGAAAATTTCCCGGCGCGCCGCTGGCGATTTCGAAATCGAAACCGACGGCGCGGGGAAAACGCCTCCCATCATCGCCGAGAAAATATTGCTCGCGACCGGCCGACACCCGGCGTTGGACGGCTTGCATCTCGATCGGGCGGGCATTTGCGTGAAGGAGAGCGGCCGCCTCGAAATCGGGGATGACATGCGCATCCAAGGTTCGCAGCATTTTTTCGCCGCCGGCGATGTCGCGGGCGTGCGGATGGTAGTGCACCACGCGCATATCGAGGCTGGCATCGCCGCGGAGAATGCCTGTAGCGACGGTCATCGGGTCTGGACGAAACGTTCGAATATCGAAGTTATCTTCACCGATCCCGAATTTGCTTTCGCCGGCTGCATTCCGAAGAAAGCGGAAGCGGAAGGCGTGCAGTTAATCAGTGCCGTGGGCGAAAGCCGCGACGTCGGCAAGTTGCATCTGATTGGCGACGATGACGGCTTCGGCGAGTTCTGGGCCGACCGGAAGACCGCGCGTCTGGTAAGCGCTGGTCTGCTTTGCGATGATGCTTCCAACCTGATTCATCTGCCCGCCTACGCGATCGATCACGAACACACCATCCACCAACTCGAAGACGCGGAATATTATCACCCGACAAAGATCGAGATCATCGCGGAAATTGGCGACGCGCTCTGCCGCAAGCTCGGCGGCGAACCGTTTGCGCGCGCCGGCGAGTAGTCATTTCAGTGACGGTGGAGGCGGAGTCGAACGACGCCCAAAATCGCTTCGCGCAATATTTTGACGTCGAGTTTCGATTGTCCGACCCGGCGCTCAACAAAAATAATCGGAATCTCGGCCACTCTCAGTTTCGCGCGGAAAGCGCGGTGTTTCATCTCGACCAGGAACATGTAGCCGCTGGAGAACGTGCTTTCGAAATCGATCCGTGCTAAAGCCTCGCGGCGCCATAGATTGAAGCCACCCGTCGCGTCGGTGTAGGGCATGCCCGTGATGATCTGAACGTATCGGGTCGCGGCTTTGCTCAAAATCAGTCGGCGCAGGTCCCAGTTCACCACGCTGATCCCCTTCAGGTAACGCGAGCCGATGACGAGATCGCAGTCGTTAGCTCTGGCGAAGAAGCTGGGCAGATACTTCGGGTCGTGCGAGAAATCCGCGTCCATCTGGATAATAAATTCGTAATCACCCCCGACAGCTTCACGGAAGGCATCGACGTAGGCCCGGCCGAGGCCTTCTTTCTTCGGTCGATGAAGGACAAAGACTTCGCCCGGATGTTGGCGGCTGAGCTCCTCCGCGACCGCGCCCGTTCCATCCGGTGAATTATCATCGATAAAGAGAACGTGTATTCCCGGAGCGTACTGCCGAATGCTCGCGAGCAACGGTACGATATTCTCCCTCTCACGATAGGTTGGAACGAGGACGATGGCGCGCATGAGTTCCGTCAGCTAATCCGCCGAATCCTTGTGTCAACCGTGCTGAGTCTTCCCGCTTCGGCTAGGGGTGGTCGTATTTTTGGCCGTTCGTGCCAGCGCCGACGTTTTCATCGTGTCGTCTGGAAAAGACGTTGCCGAATTAGCTTGGTTTCGCAGTGGTGGTGGAGATAACGGAAGCGGACCAGAAAGCCCGATGAGTCTTAACACTTCCTCGGATCAGCGGCTGGAGCTGGCGCATGTTCTGTTCATCGACATCGTCGGTTACTCGAAAAAGCTGATTAACGAGCAAACGGCGCTGGTGGGGCGGTTGAATGAAATGGTGCGGGGTTCCGAGCAGAGCCGCGCGGCGGAAGCGGCGGGGAAATTGATCCGGATACCGACCGGAGATGGGATGGCGCTGGCTTTCTTCACCACGCCCGACGCGCCGGTGCGTTGCGCGATTGAGCTGAGCCAGGCAGACCAAACTGATCCGAAGCTGGAGCTGCGGATGGGAATTCACACCGGACCGGTCGATCAGATCGCGGACGTGAACGAACGTTCGAACGTGGCCGGCGCCGGCATCAACCTGGCGCAACGGGTGATGGATTGCGGCGATGCC